>NZ_QXDL01000390.1:0-1801 GCF_003574345.1 Calidithermus terrae | reverse complement strand
AGGTAGCGCACCGAGAAGGCCGCCACCGCAAAACCGCCGGCCTGAGCCACCGGGAGCAGCTCGGAGAGGGTGAGGGCGCCGGGCAGCTTCACCGCGGCACCTCCTCCCCCTCCTGCAGCAGCCCCTCGCCCAGCAGCTCGGCCACCACCACCGAGACGGTGGACTTCGCCAGCCCCAGCTCGCGGGCCAGCTCCGAGCGCGAGAGGCCCGGCTGCTGCCAGAGGGTGCGCAGCACCAGCGAGCGGTTGAGGTGGCGCAGGACCCCCGTTCCCGAGTTGGCGTTGGCGGTTCTGGGGCGAACAGGCATGGACCCTCCTCCCGTGCGGTCGTGCTGGGCCGTGGGCTCAAGTTCGAGACATGAACATATTAGCCGACGGCCCGCCGCCCCGTCAAACCGGGCGGCGGGGAAGCCGGGCTAGGCGCTCAGCGGCAGGCCGGGGGAGCCGCCGCCCTCACGCCCTGGCACAGGGCCGCCTTGCTGACCCAGCCCGCCCTGAGCACGGCGTCGAGGTTGGCCGGGGTGACGGGGAGCGGCCTGACCAGCAGCGCCTCGAGCGTGACCGGGCCCAGGGTGAGCCGGCCCGCCTTGGCCCCTTCGAGGGCGAGGGCGGCGGGGGCTCCGCCTCGAGCCAGCCGCACCGCGACCTCGGCGGCCGCCCGGCCCAGGGCGCGGGGGTCCTTCCACACGCTCACGGCCTGGGTGCCCAGCGCCACGCGGTTGAGCGCGGCGGCGTCCCCGCCCACGCCGCCCACCGGCACCTTGCCCGCCAGCCCGGCGGCGGCCAGCGCGACGGCCGCGCCCGCGGCTAAGCGGTCGTCGGAGGTGAGCACGGCGTCGAGGGGCTGGGCGGCGAGGATCTCGGCCATGGCCTGCCGGGCGGCCTCGGGCCTGCGCTCCGCGACCGCGCGCTCGGCCACCACCCGGACGTCGCCGGCCTTGAGGGCGGCCTCGAGCCGCTCGAGCAGCCCCTGGCGCACCCGCTCGGCGCCCGGTCCGAGCAACAGCGCGTAGCGACCGCGCGGCCGGAGGGCGTACACCGCCCTGGCTTGCATCCGGCCGGCCTCGAGCTCGTCGAAACCTACGTAGAAGGCGGCGGGGTCGGGCACCGGGCGGTCGTAGGCCACCACCGGGATGCCCGCGGCCTGGGCCCGGGCGACGCCGGGGCGGAGGGCTTCGGGGTTGGCGGGGACCACGACCAGCACGTCCACGCCCTTGGCGGCGAGCGCGTCCACGTCCTCGAGCTGCCGGGCGGACGAGCCTTTGGCGTCGGTGCGGGCATACTGCGCCCCCAGCGAGCCCAGCCGGGCCCGCAGCGCGTCCTCGTGGATCTTCCACTCGCCCTCGAGGTGCCCCCAGCTCACCCCCACCGTCACCTTGGACGGTTGTGCGGTGCTCGGGAGGAAGGCGTTTGCCAGCAGGGTCAGCAAGGCAGCGAGCCGCAAGGTGGTCCAGGAAGGCTTGAGCATCATCGGTGCCGCCATCTTACTCGAGCAGCTCAGCACGGGTAGGGGCGGGTTTCGTGTTCGCTCTGTTCGTTTCTCTTTTGGCGGGGGGTGTGCTGCGGTGCTATGGTTTGGCGACCGCGGTTCCGCCGTCGGGGGAGCGAGGGGGAGGCCATTCCACGTGGCGAGGGCATCGCGGTACGCGACCCGGCGTACGCCGGAAACCTGCTCCCCCCTCTCACCCTCCGAGGGGCCCCAGGTCACCGGCAGAGCCGGTATGGCCTACGGCCACCCCCTCGCGGGCATGCCGCCGGGTCAAGGTGCGGCCCGCACCCCCGCGTACGCGGGCGCCGAGGCC
>NZ_QXDL01000039.1:0-23345 GCF_003574345.1 Calidithermus terrae | reverse complement strand
CCCCTGGCCCCCCGACCCCGAGCACTACGTCGAGAACGCCCTGCCGCTCGAGTGGAAGCTCAGCGTGCCCAAAACGGCCAAGCCCGGGGACTACCCCCTGCGCTTCGAGGGCGACGTGTACTTCTGCAACACCGACAAGGGCCTGTGCCTCAAGCAGAAGGCCACAGCGCAGGGCATCCTGCGGGTTGGACGACAGGGCCAGGACCGGGTAGGGGTGATGGAGATCCGGGCGGATAGGCCGTTTGGCTTTTAGCCCTCAGCCCTCAGCGGTAGACCCCTCCCCGCGTATCCCCCCAAGCCCCCCTTGCCAAGGGGGGTGCAGAAAGGGCGTTTGGCGTACGACGTACGACGTAGGACACGCGTCTTGCGTCTTGCGTTTGGCGTCTCGCGTTTTGCGTACGACGTAAGACGCACGACCCAATGCGCCCACCCCACGCCCGGCGTACTATTTCTTCTTACGCCCACCGGCCCGGGCAGTCCTGGCTTTGGCCCGCCTGCGGTAACGGCGGATGGGGCGGGTGAGGGCGATGGGGTCGTCGGAGAAGGCGGTGCGCAGCACGTCGCGGGCGTAGGCGGTGGTGAAGCCGGGGCGGCGGCCCTCCAGCAGCGCCAGCGCTTCCTTGGCGGCCTCGGCGATGCGGCGCAGGCGGGCGTTCTCGGCCTCGAGGGCGGCGAGGGCGTCGGCGGGCGGGGCGGGGTCGGGCATGGCGGCTCACTCCTGGGGGGCCTGGGTGGTCTGCGCGGCCACGCAGAGCCAGCCCTGCGGGAAAAGCACGTAGACCTGGGTGGTCTGGAAGTACGCGTCGAAGACGCGGCCCTGGTGGGTGGCCCGGTCGTGCAGCCGCGCGACCAGCACGGCCGCCTCGCCGTAGACCTCGACCTGCACCTGCTCGAGCTCCTGCTGCTCCCAGCGCACGTCGCCCAGGCTCACGTAGGTCTCGAGATACTCCTCCAGGCTCAGCCGCGCCCCGCCCGCGTTCACGTAGGTGAAATTCGGGTGCGATAGGCGCTCGAGCGCCGCGCGGTCCGCCCGCACCAGCGCGGCGGAGCGCTCGAGGGCCGCCTGTAAGACCGCGTCTTTGGGGCTCACCCGACCATTGTAGTCCAGCCCGGCGCTCAGGCGGGCTTCCCGGTGAGGCAGAGGTAGAACCTCTTGCCATAACCCGCGACCCGTTCGGCACGGTCGAGGCCGTTGATGATGCGGCGGGCGTTCTTGTAGTCGGTCTTGGCGTCGTTGAAGTAGTCGGCGAGGCACTTGCGGGTGAAGAGCCCCTCCACCATGCCCACGAAGAGGATCTGCACGGCGATGCCCAGGTCCAGGGCCAGCGAGGGGTTGTCGTAGAGCTGCCGCCCCAGCCCGATGGCCCGTCCCAGGCGCTCGTAGTTGTAGCCGTGGGTGATCTGCACCAGCCCCCGCCCGAAGTAGCACTGCCCGTTGGCGTGGGGCAGGGCGTAGTTGCGCTTGATCCTGCCCTGCTCGAAGAGCTTCGTGACCGCGCGCACCGAGTCGGCGTCGCTCTTGCAGAAGCCCTCGCGCACCGGGGCCATGGTCGCGCCGGTCTCGTGGTAGGCCGTCGCCAGGGCGTAGGCCAGCCAGCGCAGGTCGCTGAGGCTCGAGCGCTCCCAGTAGTCGAACATGGCCCCGAAGCCCTCCGCCTGGCCCTGGCGCAGCCGGTTGGTGAACTGCTGGCGGTAGCGCTCGAAGAAGTGCTTGCGGGCGATGGGCAGGGGCATGATCCCCCAGCCTACGGCGGCGGGCGTGCGGGGGCGTCTCGCCGGCGTCTCGCGAAAAGAAAGGGCAGGCCATGGCCTGCCCTGGTCCGGTTGCCCCGCGCCCTACTTCCGCACCACCTCGGCGTCGGCGGGGTACTTCTTGAGCTGCTTGGCGGTGAGGTTGACCCGCTTGAAGCCCTTGAAGGCCAGGTCGGCCACGGTCTTGCCGCCGGCGTCCTTGAGGGTGAGGGAGAGGGGGCGGGGGTCGGCCTTGAGCACCAGGATCTCCAGGCTGCTGTAGCCCTGGGTCTTGTCCTTGGGCGTGCCGGAGAGCTTCCAGGCCGCGCCCTCGGCGGTGCGCTCCTCGCCCAGCAGCTTCAGGCTCACCTGCTCGCTGAGCTGGTCGAAGTCGCCCAGGCTGGTGAGGTTGACGCCCAGCCCCTGCACGTTGGCCTTGGCGCGCGGCTGGATGATGAGCTGGTTGGTGAGGAAGAGGTAATTCCACACCTCCTTCTCGGAGATCACCACGAAGTTGCCCTCGAGCGCGCCCGGCTTCTTGAACTCCACGCGCGCGACCTGCTCCTTGCCGGGCAGCACCTGCAGGCGGAACTCGACGTCCTGGCTCGAGCCGTCGGGTAGCTGGGCCTTGCCGCTGACGGTGGCCTCCCAGGGCGATTTCTCCAGGTTGGCCTGGACCTGCTTGGTGATCTCGGCGGGGCTCTGGGCCCCCACCCAGCTCAAAGCCAGGAACAGCACCCCGAGGAGGGCGCGTATGGCCTTCGGCCTTTGGCTATTGACGATCGACCATCGACCATCGACGTATTCGGACGTTTCGCGTTGGGCGTTGAGCATTCAGGTTCCTCCGTTTCCCTCCCGTCAGGGTAGGGCAGGGGAGATGAGTCGGATTTGACCGCGGCGAGAACGGTCAGTCGAAGGTGAAGGTGTAGCGTAGCCACACCGTCCAGCGCCCGTTGGCGTTGTCGTAGGTCACGTCGCCGCGCAGGCTCTCGGCCTCCAAGGTGGCGGCGGCCTCGAAGGGCACGCCGCCCAGCGGGAAGGTGGTCATGAGCCGCAGGCGAAGCTCCTCCTGGAACAGCCCGAGCTCGAGGCGGTTGACCCAGCCCAGCCGCAGCGTGGCGTCGAGCAGGGTGCCCTCCTCGCCCAGCTCGCCGCGCCAGCCCAGCAGCGCGTAGGCCCCCACCCGCAAGCCCAGGCCCGCCAGGTAGGTCGCCCCGCCCTCGCGCAGCGCCCAGCTCCCCTCCAGGCCCAGCGCGGAGCCCTGGAAGGCCGCGCCTGCGACGTCGCCCGCGTAGGCCAGCGAGGCCCGCAGGGTGTTGGCGGGGTCCAGGCGGTAGCTGGCGTTGAAGTTCCCGGCGAAGCCGCTGAAGTTGCGCTCCCCCGCCCACAGCGCCGCGCGGGGGGCCGAGGCGTAGCCGAGCCGGGCGTCGAGCCCGAACTGCGCCACGCTGCCGCGCAGGTAGGCCTCCGCGCCCCAGCCCAGCGGCTGCAGCCCGAAGCCCACGTCGGCCCGCGCCCCGAACACGAAGCGCCCGGCGGGGCCGAACTCGAGGTCGTCCTCCACCCCCAGCCCCAGGCTGTCGCGCTTGAGCCGGGCGCTCAGGGTGAGGCCCCCCGCCTCGAGGCTGCCCTCGAGCGTCGGGCTGATGTACCCCGGCGCGGCGAAGACGCCCACGCCCAGGCTCTGCGCCTGCCCGGCGGCCGACAGTGCAACTCCAAGCGCCAGAAGCAGCGCGAAAATCCCGCCCCGCGACCCGCCCCCAGCCTTCGGCGTGGGGCGTTGGGCGTTGGGCATCTTGCGCCTTGCGTACGACGTAGGACGTGCGACGTTTGACACCATTCCAAGCCCCAATCTACACCGCGAGCTGCTTGCGGAAGCGGCTCGAGGCCAGCACCAGCACCAGGCCGCCGAAGACGCTCAGGGCCAGGAAGTCGAGCCACAAGAACTCCCAGCCCACCCCCCGCAGCATCACCCCGCGCAAGCCCTCGATGAGGTAGCGGGCGGGGACCGCGTAAGACACCGCCTGGAACAGCGCGGGCATCCCGTCGATGGGGAAGACGAAGCCGGAGAGGAAGATGGTGGGGAAGGCGTAGGCGAAGGTGCCGAACACCGCCTGCACCTGGGTGCGCGCCAGCGTCGAGATCAGCACCCCCACCCCCAGCGAGCCCACCAAAAACAGCAGCATCAAGAGCAGCAGCCAGCCCAAGTTGCCCTGCACCGGCACCCCGAAGACCCAGTGGCCCAGCGCCAGCACCAGGAGCGCCACCCCGAAGGAGATGCCCAGGTAGGGCAGCACCTTGCCCAGCACCACCTCGTAGGGCTTGACGGGGGTGGCGATGAGGGTCTCCATCATGCGGCTCTCGCCCTCGCGCACGATGGACAGCGCGGTGAGCAGCACCGTGAACTGGGTGAGGATCAGGCCGATGATGCCGGGGATCATGAACCAGGCGGTCTTGTTGTCGGGGTTGTAGAGGGTGTGCAGCGAGGGGGTGAGGGGCGGGGTGACGGCCTGCCCGGCCAACGCCTTGCCCGCCAGCAGGCGGCCGTTGAGGTCGCCCAGCGCCTTGCGCAGGGCGGCCTGGGCCTGGAAGGCGAAGTTGGGGTCGGAGCCATCCACGTAAACCTCGACCACCAGGCTCTTGTCCTGCCGCACCGTCTGCAGCGCCCCCTCGGGGATCACCAGCCCCACCCGCGCGCGGCCCTCGTCGATGGCCTCGGGCACCTCCTGCGGGCTTCGCGCGGCGTGGGTGAGGCGGAACTTGTCGTCCTTGCCCAGTTCCTGCACCAGCGCCTGGCTGACGCGGTCGGCGGAGCCGTCGTAGACCGAGAGCCGGATGCCCGAGAGGGTGAAGTTGATGGCGTAGCCGAAGAGCAGCATCATCATCACCGGCAGCCCCACGATCAAGCGGGGCAACACGTGGTCGCGCCGGATCTGGGTGATCTCCTTGTGGGCGACGGCCAGCACCCGGCTCACCGGGCACCTCCCGCTGGCGGCGCCGCGCCCTGCCGGGTGAGCACCACGAACACGTCCTCGAGGCTGGGCATGGCCGGGGCGAGCTCGAGGGGGGGCTGGGCGCCGGGCTCCAGGATCAGCCGCACCCCGTCGCCGCTGGGCCAGGCCTCGAGCACCCCCGGCTGGGCGCGCAGGGCCTCGGGGCTCGCCTGGGTGCGAACGAAGGCGAAGCGGGCCTGGGACTGGGCCAGGGCCTTGAGCTCGGCGGGGGTGCCCGTCGCCAGCACGCGCCCGCCGTAGAGCAGGGCCAGCCGGGTGCAGCGCTCGGCCTCGTCCATGTAGTGCGTGGTCACCAGCACGCTCGCCCCGGCCCGCGCCTCCTCGTGGATCAGGTCCCAGATGGCGCGGCGCGAGAGGGGGTCCAAGCCGGTGGTGGGCTCGTCGAGGAACAGCACCCGGGGGCCGTGCACCACGGCCTGGGCCAGGGCCAGCCGCTGCCGCCAGCCCCCCGAGAGCGCCCCGGCCAGCTTCTGGGCGAACTCCCCCAGCCCGAAGCGCCCCAGCGTGCGCTCCACCGCGGGCCGCACGGCCTTGGGCCCCAGGTAGAGCCGGGCACGGAACTCGAGGTTCTCCCGCACCGTGAGGTCGCGGTACACCGAGGCCTCCTGCGTGGCGTAGCCGATGGCGGCCTTCACCCCGTCGGGCTGCCGCCGCACGTCGAGCCCGGCCACGCTCGCGCGGCCCTCGCTGGGGGGGAGCACCCCGCTGAGGATGCGGATCAGCGTGGTCTTGCCCGCCCCGTTGGGCCCCAGCAGGCCGAAGACCTCGCCGGGGCGCACCTCGAGGCTCACCCCCTCGAGCGCCCGGAAGCCGCCGAAACGCCGGGAAACCCCTTCTGCGCTAACCATTTCCCCTCCTCCCTTCCAGGAAGCCCCGCACGTGGGCTTTCAGGTCGAACTCGAGCCCCAGGTGCCAGATCCCGCCCAGCATCCTGCGGGCGAAGAGCGGCCCGGCGAAGCCCAGCGCCAGTTGCTCGGGGCTCTCGGCCCGGTGCAGCCGCCCCGCGGCCTGCTGCCGGGCGAAGAACCCGGTCACCGCGCCGAAAACCCGCATGACCCCGGGGGGCGGCCCCTCCCCCACCAGCTCGGGGTGACGCAGCAGCTCGGGCACCAGGCGCAGGATCAGCCCCCCTTGACGCTGGATGAGGTCGAGGTAGTTCTGGCCGAGCTCGAGCAGGTCGGCCTCGAGGTCTCCGCTATCGGGGGGAACGACCTCGGCCAGGGGGGGCGAGAACTGGGCCACGGCGGCCTTGAGCAGTGCTTCCTTGCTCTCGAAGTGGCGGAAGAGCGTGACCTCGGTCAGGCCGGCCCGCTCGGCGATGGCCCGGGTGGTGGCCCCCTTGTAGCCCCGCTCGACGAGCAGCTCGAGCCCGGCCTGCAGGATGCTGGCCCGGGTGGGGTTGGGCTCTGAAAGTAAGTACATACTTACATAGTATGAACCCTGAGGGGACCGTCAAGCCCCTCGGGTCGAAATCGCGCCGTGCGGGCCGGGGGCTCCACTACACTGGGCCCATGTTGGTCTTCAGCGACTTCTTCACCGACAACAAGAACGAGTGGTCGGTGCGCGACTCCAAGGAGGTGTTGCTCGCCCTCGAGAACGGCTGCTACGTCTTCGAGCACAAGCGCTCGGAGGGCAACTGGCTCTCGTGGTGCGGCACCAAGGCCGACTGGGGCCGGGATTTCCGCCTGCACGTGATCCTCGAGAAGGTGAACGGGGTCAACGACTACGGCTACGGCCTGGTGTGGGCCCTGCGCGACGCCGACAACTTCTACTCCTTCCTCATCAGCGGCGACGGCCACTACCGCATCGACGCCTGCGACAACAACGAGTGGACCACCCTGCAGAACTGGACCCGCACCCCCCTCGTGCAGCAGGGCGACGCGGTCAACTGGCTCACCGTGGTGCGCCAGGGCGCCGAGGTGCGCTTCTACATCAACGACCAGCACGTCGAAACCAAGCCGGCCGCCGACTTCGAGAAGGCCTTCGGCAGCGCGGTGGGCTTCTACCTCAACCGCCAGATGCGCGTGCGCGTCCACGCGGTGCTGCTGCTGCAGGGCGAGGTGAGCCCCGAGGAGGACCCCTCCGCCCTCCAAGCCCCCGACGACGACAGCCTCGAGAAAGTCCTGGCCGAGCTCCACGCCCTCATCGGGCTGA
Source organism: Calidithermus terrae (assembly GCF_003574345.1). Taxonomy (NCBI): domain Bacteria; kingdom Thermotogati; phylum Deinococcota; class Deinococci; order Thermales; family Thermaceae; genus Calidithermus; species Calidithermus terrae. The sequence continues at coordinate 16,446 of NZ_QXDL01000039.1, read as the reverse complement.
ACCACATCAAGCAGGAGGTCCAGACGCTCGTCAACTTCCTCTTCGTGCAGACCGAGCGCAAGAAGCGCGGCCTCTCCACCATCCCCCTCTCGCTGCACATGGTGCTCACCGGCCCGCCCGGCACCGGCAAGACCACCATCGCCCGCCTCGTCGGCCGCATCTACCGCCACCTGGGCTTCTTGCAAAAAGGCCACGTCGTCGAGACCGACCGCGCGGGGCTGGTGGCGGGCTACATCGGCCAGACCGCGCTCAAGACCGACGAGCAGGTGAAGAAGGCCCTAGGCGGCATCCTCTTCATCGACGAGGCCTACGCCCTGGAGCCCGAGGGCGCCACCTTCGCCGACTTCGGCCAGGAGGCCATCGACACCCTGCTCAAGCGCATGGAGGACCACCGCGACCAGTTCGCCGTGATCATCGCCGGCTACGCCGACGAGATGGAGCGCTTCTTGGAGTCCAACCCCGGCGTGCGCTCGCGCTTCTCGCGCTACTTCCACTTCGACCACTTCAGCCCCGGCGAACTCCTCGCCATCTTCGAGAAGTTCGTCACCGACGCCGGCTACCGCCTCACCCCCGACGCCCGCTCGGCGGTCGAGGGGGCCATCCACCAGGCCCACGCCGTGCGCGACCGCACCTTCGGCAACGCCCGCTTCTGCCGCAACCTCTTCGAGGACATCGTGGCCGAGCAGGCCAACCGCATCGCCCGCTCCGACATGGCCGCCCTCTCCGACGCCGACTTGCAGCTCATCACGCTCGAGGACATCCCCAACGCGGCGGCCGAGGCGGCGCAGCTCAGCGGGAAGCGGTCGTTGAATTAAGGTCGATGGCCGATAGCCGATAGCCAAACGCAAGACGCTAGACGCGGGTCGTACGTCTTACGTCGTACGTCCTGCGCCCTGGCCCTAGACCCTTGACCCTCGACAAACCACGAGCTGAAAGCTGACCGCTGACTGCTTACGGCTTGCCGCTACCGCCCGTAGACCGCCGTGAAGCTCGCCTTGGCGATCGCGTTGCCGTTGATGTTGAAGCCTACGAGGGCCTGGCTGGCGCTTGCGGGGAGCTCGAGCTTGTCCACCTTGAGGGCGTAGAGGGTGAACTCGTAGCGGTGGGGTTTGTCGCCGGCGGGTGGGCAGGGGCCGCCCCAGCCGGGGGTGCCGAAGGAGGTCACGGCCTGGACCGCGCCGGCGGGGAGGCCGCGGCCTTCGGGGTTGCCCGCGCCCTTCTCGAGCCGGCTGACGTTGGCGGGGATGTTGTACACGATCCAGTGGGTGAAGCCGCCCACGCCGGTGGGCGCGTCGGGGTCGTGGACGATGAGGGCGAAGCTCTTGGTGCCGGCGGGGGCGCCCGACCACTCGAGCGCCGGCGAGACGTTCTGCCCGCTGCAGCCGAAGCCGTTGTAGACCTGTTCGGCCTTGATGGTCGAGCCCGCGGGGACGTCGGGGCTGGTGAGGGTGAAGGAGGTCTGGGTCACGCCGAGGGCCAATAAAGCCAGCAATCCGAAGCCGAGTGGCTTGAACATGGTTTGCTCCTTTCGCACTGATTCTACCGCCGGGCCCGGTTGCCCGGGCTTACCCGGGGCGCGGGAGCCGCAGGGAGGGGAGGCGCGATAAAATCCGGACAACAGGAGGCTACATGTCCGTACATCCTCTGGCCGGCAAACCTGCTCCGCACGGCATTCTGGTCAACATTCCGCGCCTGCTCGCCAGCTACTACGCCCTGCAGCCCGACCCCGCCGACCCCTTGCAGCGGGTGGCTTTCGGCACCAGCGGGCACCGGGGGAATTCCTTCGCCGGGACCTTCAACGAGGCCCACATCCTCGCCGTCGCGCAGGCGGTGGCCGAGTACCGCGCCCAGCAGGGCATCACCGGGCCCCTGTTCATGGGCATGGACAGCCACGCCCTCAGCGAGGCGGCCTGGGTCAGCGCCCTCGAGGTGCTCGCCGCCAACGGGGTCGCGGTGCGGGTCGAGAAGGGGCGGGGCTACACCCCCACCCCGCTGGTCTCCCACGCCATCCTCTCCTACAACAAGGGCCGCAGCGAGGGCCTGGCCGACGGGATCGTGATCACCCCCAGCCACAACCCGCCGCAGGACGGGGGCTTCAAGTACAACCCGCCGGGCGGGGGCCCCGCCGACACCCACGTGACGAAGGCCATCCAGGAGCGGGCCAACGAGCTCCTGCAGGACGGGCTGCTCGAGGTGCGGCGCGAGCCGCTGCGCGAGGCGCTGCAGGACGCCGAGGAGTTCGACTTCGTCACGCCCTACGTGCGCGAGCTCGAGCAGATCATCGACGTCGCGGCCATCAAGGCCGCCGGGGTGAGGATCGGGGTGGACCCGCTGGGGGGCTCGAGCCTCGCCACCTGGCAGCGCGTCGCCGAGCACTACGGCCTCGACCTGACCATCGTCAACGAGCGCATCGACCCCAGCTTCTCCTTCATGACCGTAGACAAGGACGGCAAGATCCGCATGGACTGCTCCTCGCCCTACGCCATGGCCTCGCTCATCGGGCTCAAGGAGCACTTCGACGTAGCCATCGGCAACGACCCCGACGCCGACCGTCACGGCATCGTGACCCGCGACGGGCTGATGAACCCCAACCACTACCTGGCGGTCGCGATCCACTACCTCTACCCGAACCGCCCGCAGTGGGGGCCCCGGACGGGCATCGGCAAGACCCTGGTCTCCAGCAGCATGATCGACCGGGTGGCGGCGGCCCTGGGCCGCGAGCTGGTGGAGGTCCCGGTGGGCTTCAAGTACTTCGTGGACGGCCTGCTGAACGGGACCATCGGCTTCGGCGGGGAGGAGAGCGCGGGGGCGAGCTTCCTGCGGATGGACGGCTCGGCCTGGAGCACCGACAAGGACGGGATCATCCTGGGCCTGCTGGCCGCCGAGATTTTAGCCAAGACCGGCAAGAGCCCCAGCGAGCACTACCGCGAGCTCGAGGCCCGCTTCGGGGCTTCGGCCTACAGCCGCATGGACGCCGAGGCCAACCCCGCCCAGAAGAAGGCCCTCGCCAGCCTCTCGCCCGAGATGGTCACCGCCACCGAACTCGCCGGCGAGCCCATCCTCGCCAAGCTGACCCGTGCCCCGGGCAACGACGAGCCCATCGGCGGGCTCAAGGTGGTCACTGAGAGCGCCTGGTTCGCCGCGCGGCCTTCGGGCACCGAGGACGTGTACAAGATCTACGCCGAGAGCTTCCGGGGGCCCGAGCACCTCGAGCGGGTCCTGCAGGAGGCCAGGGAAGTGGTCAACGGGGCCTTCCGGGCGGCGGGGGTGCTGTAAAAGGACCGGGGCTCAGAGCTTGTATTCCTCGTCCGAGACGTGCTCGAGCCAGTGGGCCGCCACCCCCTCCTCGCTGGCCTGCACCGCCAGGTGCACCATGGCGTGGGTGGCGCAAGCCCCGTGCCAGTGCTCCTCGCCGGGCGGGATGTAGAGGGTGTCGCCGGCCTTGATCTCGAGCACCCCCTCCCCCCGGCGCGCGAACCAGCCGATCCCGCTCTCCACGTGCAGGACCTGCCCCTTGGGGTGGGTGTGCCAGGCGGTGCGGGCGCCGGGGGTGAACATCACCCGGTAGACCTGCAGGTGCATCGGCGCGGGGCTGTGGACCAGTTCGCTGATGTAGACCCGCCCGGTGAAGTACTCGGCGGCGCCCTGCCGGGTCGGGCTTTGCGGGACGAACTTCCTCCAGGGGTTTTCCATGACCCAATCTACCCCCTCAGAGGCCCCACCCGGACACCGCGCCGTGCGGCGCGAAAGCGGCTACCCAGGGGGCTCGAGGCCCGGCTTCATGCCCCACGACGCCCCTCCTTCCCGCTACGTGATAGGATGGGCGAGCCATAGCGGAAAGCGTCTACTTTTCGAGGAGGTGGGGCAAAGCGGGAAGCCTGAGGCCGAAAGCGGGGAACTCCGGAGCCGTTCGCCGCTGGCCTCGCCTGCCGCCTTCAGCCATGAGCGTGAACGGCGCCCTCGGCAAGCGGAGCCAGGCCCGGCCGGCGGTGGGGGCCTAGCCCGTGGTCTCGCGCGTGCTGGCGGTTGTGAACCCCAACTCGGGGCAGGGGGACTCGGGCTTCGAGCGCTTCGCGCAGGCCGTGCGGGCGGCGGGGGTGGGGCTCGAGGTGCGCGAGCTCGGCCCCGGCGCCGCCCTCCCCGGCCTGCTGCGCGACGCCGAGGGCTTCGACGCGGTGGTGGCGGCGGGCGGCGACGGCACCGTCTCCGGCGTGGCCCACGCGCTCGAGCGGCCCGAGGTGCCCGTCCTGGCCTACCCGGCCGGCACCGCCAACCTCATCGCCCTCAACCTGGGCATGCCCTCCGACCCCGAGGCCCTGGCGCGGGTGCTGCTGGAGGACCCCGTGCGGCAGCGGGTGGACCTGGCCCGGCTCAGCTACCGCGACCCGGAGGGGCAAGAGCGCACGGCCGGCTTCACCATCGCCGCCGGGACCGGCTTCGACGCCAAGCTCATCGCCGACTCCGAGGCCCTCAAGCCCCGCTTCGGGGTGGGGGCCTACGTGCTCAGCGCCCTCTCCAACGCCAACCCGGCGGTGGCCGAGTTCCGCCTCGAGCTCGACGGGGAGGTGCTCGAGACCTCCGGCATCGGGGTGGTGGTGGTCAACTTCGGGCGCATGCAGCTCGGCCTCAAGATGTCCCCCTACGCCGCCCCCGACGACGGCCTCCTGGACGTGGTGGTGCTCAAGGCCCGCAGCGCCGCCGGGCTCCTGCCCGAGCTCATGCGCCAGATGGCCGAGCGCCTGGGCCTCGCCACCCCCGAGGTTGACGAGCGCCTGGGCGTGTACCAGGTGCGCCGGGTGCGGGTCGAGGCCATTCCCAGCCTGCCCCTGCAGTTCGACGGCGAAAGCCTGGAGGGCACACCGCCGCTCGAGGCCCACGTCCTCCCCGGCGCCGCCACCTTCCTCAAGCCCCCCGCCTGACGCCTGCGCGAGAACGGGGCGGGCCTCGAGGCCCGCCCCTCCGGGAGTCTTTTCCGGCTATCCGCGATCGACCATCGGCTACCGGCAGCCCATCAGAACCGGTACGCCAGCCCCACGCCCAGCCCGAACGCGCCCACGTTGCCGGCGAAGGTGGTGTGGATCTCGCCGAAGGCCGACAGCGGGCCGCTGATGTCGAAGTCGAGGCCCAGCGCCGCGGTGCCGGTGAGGGCGTTGCCCAGGCCCAGCGCCAGGCTGCCGTAGAGCATCATGGCCTCGCTCAGGTCGAGCTCCACGCCGGTGAGCAGGCCGAAGCCGACCGAGGGCGTGGCGCCGCCGAAGCCGAGGGCGATGGTGGGGCCGAAGTAGAGCCCGCCGTTGGCGATGGCGAAGGTGGCGACCGGGCTCACCGCCAGGCTGCCCACGGTGGGGTTGCTGAAGAGCATGGCGAGCTCGGCCCGCGCGCCGAGGTTGACGCCCGGGGCTAAGTACATCAGGTTGTTGAGCGAACCGCCCGCGACGATCCCGGCGCCCACCCCGCCCGAGAAGCCGAAGGAAACCCCGAAGTTGGCTCGAGCCGGGTCGAGCGCGTCCGCCGCCAGCGACGCCGAACTCACCCCGAGCACCATCCCCGCGACCAGCAGCAACCGTTTGAGTCTCATGGCTATCCCTCCCAATGCGTCGGGCAGAAAGGCCGTGTGGGCCGTCCCTGCTCTGGGGCCAAGGTAGACGCGAGGGCTGAAGCCCCTCTGTCGTAGGACTGAGCCGCGGCTGATTTGTGACGTTTTTTCTGCACCTGCGGCGTGATACGATATATAAATGTGCTTGCAGGCCGGGGGATAAAAACTTATACTCGGTCAAAGTAAGCGGGAGCAGTGCTGTTGCTGTGTGTAAAAATGACGACCGGAGTACACAGAGGAGGTGAAGTGGAGCGGAGGAGTTGGTCACGGCTCGAGCGCCGCCCGAGGGGCGGAGGCCGTGCCCGGCTCGCCGCCGTACGCCCATGCCCATCGACTTCAGCCTGACCGACGAGCAGAAAGAGTTGCAGAAGCTGGCCCGGCGCTTCGCCCGGGAGCAGATCGCCCCCGTGGCCGCCGAGTACGACGCCCGCGAGGAAGTCCCCTGGCAGGTCGTTGAGAAGCTGCACGAGGTGGGGCTACTCAACGCCATCATCCCCGAGGAGTACGGGGGGCTGGGGCTGGGGATGCTCGAGGAGGTGATCATCGGCGAGGAGCTGGCCTGGGGCTGCATGGGCATCTACACCATCCCCATGGCCTCCGACCTGGGCATCACCCCCATCCTGCTGGCGGGCTCGCACGAGCAGAAGCAGCGCTTCTTCAAGCGCCTGACCGAGAAGCCCGCCCTGGCCGCCTTCGCCCTCTCCGAGCCCGGCAACGGCTCCGACGCCGCCGCCCTGCGCACCCGCGCGGTGCGCGACGGCGAGCATTACGTGCTCAACGGCACCAAGACCTGGATCTCCAACGGCGGGGAGGCCGAGGTGGTGGTGGTCTTCGCCACCTTCGCCCCCGAGCTCAAGCACAAGGGGGTGTTGGCGCTGGTGGTCGAGAAGGGCACCCCCGGCTTTAAGGCCAACAAGCTGCACGGCAAGATGGGCCAGCGCGCCAGCGGCACCTACGAGCTGGTCTTCGAGGACTGCCGCGTGCCCGCCGCCAACCTGCTGGGCGCCGAGGGCGACGGCTTCAAGATCGCCATGAACACCCTCAACAAGACCCGCATCCCCGTGGCCGCGGGCAGCGTGGGGGTGGCGCGGCGGGCGCTCGAGGAGGCCGCCAAGTACGCCAAGGAGCGCGAGGCCTTCGGCAAGCCCATCGCCGAGCTGCAGGCCATCCAGTTCAAGCTGGCGGAGATGAGCATGGGCGTCGAGACCGCCCGCGCCTACACCTACTACGCCGCCTGGCTCACCGACCAGGGGCTCCCCCAGGCCCACGCCGCCGCCATCGCCAAGGCCTACGCCTCGGAGATGGCCTTCGAGGCCGCCAACCAGGCCATCCAGATCCACGGCGGCTACGGCTACATGCACGAGTACCCCGTCGAGAAGCTGTTGCGCGACGTGAAGCTCAACCAGATCTACGAGGGGACCAACGAGATCCAGCGGCTGATCATCGCGCGGCACGTGCTGAGCGGGTAGCCGATAGCTGATAGCTAGAACAGAGCCAAAAAGCTATGGGCTATCCGCAGCGGGCGAAGCAAGCGACCATGTTGAGCGATAAGAGCTATTTCGGGTTCGAGAACCTCGAGGTCTACCGGCTCGGGTGCGAATTGGTGGTGAGCGCATACAGGCTGGCTGAGGCGCTGCCGAGCCGGGAACAGTTCGACCTGACGTCGCAGCTTTGCCGAGCGGCCACCTCGGTCTGTCCGGACATCGCGGAGGGCAAAGGAAGGGGATCGGATAAGGACTTTCTACGGTTCTTGTACATGGCTCGAGGCTCCCTGCTCGAGACGGTGAGCGCTGCCCACCTGGCTACAAAGCTGGGATTTGTCGAGGCCCAGGTGGTCAAGCCGCTTTACGAACAGGCCAGCCTGCTCAACGGTAAGATCAACGCGTTCATACGGCTGCTCGAGGCTCCCTCGCCTTAAGCTATTGGCTATCGGCTATCGGCAACCCGCGCCGAAGCGAAGTGGAGGTATACGTGAAGTTTGTTGCGATCGTACGTCAAGTCCCCGACAGCGAATCCCGCCTGAAGATCGACGGCGGCAAGGTCGATCTCTCGGGCGCTACCTTGATCCTCGACCAGATGGACGAGTACGCGGTGGAGGAGGTCATCCGGCTGCAGGAGAAGCACGGCGGGGAGAGCGTGATCGTGGCGCTGGGCCCTGAGCGCTTCGAGGAGGCCGTGCGCACCGCGCTGGCGATGGGCGCCGACCGCGCCGTCCACCTGGTCCAGGAGGGCTACCTCGACCCCATCAGCCAGGCGCAGGCGCTGGCCGAGGTGCTGCGCGAGGAGGCCCCCGACGTGGTGCTCACCGGCGGGCAGCAGGCCGACTGGGACTCCCAGGCCCTGGGCCCGGCGGTGGCCGAGGCGCTGGGCTGGCCGGTGGTGGCCTGGACCACCGCGCTCGAGCTCGAGGACGGCAAGGCCAAGGCCAAGCACGACCTCGACGAGGGCGCCGAGGTGGTGCGGGTGGGCCTGCCCGCCGTCTTCACCACCCAGCAGGGCCTCAACGAGCCGCGCTACCCCACCCTGCCCGGCATCATGAAGGCCAAGCGCAAGGAGCTCAAGAAGGTGCCCGTCGCCGCCGCCTCCAAGGTGGAGGTGCTCGAGCAGACCATCCAGGAGCGCACCCGGCTGAACAAGGTGCTCGACGGCACCAAGGACCCCCAGGGCGCGGCCAGCGAGCTCGTGCGGCTGCTGCACGAGGAAGCCAAAGTGATTTAGATGAAAAGGGGAAAGGTGGCGGGTCGGGCTCGTGGTTCTACTTTTGGCCTTTTCACCTTTTAGCCTTTTGACCTTCTCCAGACACCGGAGGTTCGAATGATCCTGGTAGTTCTTGAACACGACGGGGCCCGCCTGCGCAAGGGAGCCCTCGAGGCCGTCACCCGCGCCCGCCAGCTCAGCGCCTTGGGCGCCGTGAGCGGCGTGGTGATCGGCGAGAACTTGGGCGCGGTGGCCGAGGAGGCCAGGCGCTACGTCTCAACCGTCTACGTGGCCGAGGTGGGCGCCTACACCGCCGAGAAGTGGGCGGCGGCGGCCTACGCGGCGGCCCAGAAGGCCGCCGCCAAGGTGGTCATCGCCACCGGGGGCCGCCAGAGCCGCTCCTGGAGCGCTAAGCTGGCCTACAAGCTCGGCGCGGCGCTGCTGGAGGACACCCTCGAGACCTCCACCGACGGCTCGAGGGTCGTCGCCACCCGCTACAGCTTCCTCAACCGCGTCACCGAGAAGCAGGCCGCCGGCCTGCCCGTGGTGATCACCGCCAAGCCCAACACCACCCCCCTGGCCGAACCCCAGGGCGAGGGCGGCGTGGAGAGCCTCAGCGTCGAGCTCCCCGCCCCTCAGGTGGAGGTGCTCGAGCGCGTGGTCGAGCAGAAGAAGGGCGTCTCCCTCACCGAGGCCACCGTGGTGGTGACCGGCGGCCGCGGCCTGGGCTCCCCCGAGGCCTTCGCGGGCGTGGAACAGCTCGCCGACCTCCTGGGCGGCGCGGTGGGCGCGACCCGCGCCGTGGTGGACGCGGGCTGGCGCCCCTACAGCGAGCAGGTGGGCCAGACCGGCAAGACCGTGCAGCCGGGCGCCTACATCGCCCTGGCCGTCTCGGGCGCGGTGCAGCACCAGGCGGGCATGAACAAGAGCAAGTACATCGTCGCGGTGAACAAGGACGCCGAGGCCCCCATCTTCAAGATCGCCGACTACGGCATCGTGGGGGACGTGCACCAGGTGCTCCCGGCGCTGCTCGAGGCGGCGAAGAAGCTAAAGGACTAAGATACATCTTTTTGTGACCCCCCAGTGAGGGACTGGGGGGTTAGTCTTAAGACTATAACCTTATTTGCTATGCAACGCGAATATGCTCACAGAGTTATTTTGGCTAAGGCAATAGAGGGTTTCCGTCGCCTGGCTCCGAAATAGGAGGAAGAGTTGACTGGGGCTGTTTTTCTCGCATTGAACCGGAATCCTTTCCAAAGCAGCGTAGCAGCCGAGGAAAATGATCCAAGGGATACTAGTAATTTGCTGAAGTCTCTTGCTGACAGTGTGCCTGAAATATTGAAAAGACTTGGAAGATAGCAGTAAGGCAGTTAATGCTCATCAACCTACGTGAGAAGCTAAGCGGCTTCGGCTTGTGCCGGGATCAGACTTTAGCTTTCGCGGCGAGCCTCCCACTCTGGGTATACACTCCTGGTATATACTGACCCCATGCCTCAGCCCAAAACCACCAAAGTTTTCAAGAGCGGCAACTCCCAGGCCGTACGCCTGCCCAAGGAGTTCCAGTTCGACGTGGACGAGGTGGAGATCTTCCGCCGGGGCGACGAGGTGGTGCTGCGCAAGAAGCCGGGGAACCTGGCGGGGCTGTTCGAGGCCCTGGCGGCGCTGGGCGAGGGGGAGCCCTTCCTGCCGGAAGGGCGTCAGCAGCCACAGGCTCAGGAGCGCGACTTCTCGGGCTGGGACAAGGACGACCGCTGAATGCGCTACCTGCTCGACACCGACATCTGCATTCACGTCGCCCGGCACCGTCCACGGCAGGTTCTGGAGCGCCTGCGGAGCCTCGAGTACGGCGAGGTCAACATCTCCGTCATCACGGAGTTCGAGCTGACCTATGGCGCGCTCAAAAGCGCTGACCCGCAGGGTAAATTGGCCCAGGTAGAACTCGTCACGCGCTTCGCCCCGCCTCTGCCCCTGGACTCCTCGGCCGTTGCCGCAGCCGCGCGCATCCGCCTCGAGCTCGAGCGAAAAGGGCTCAGGATCGGCGCGTACGACACGCTCATCGCCGCCCAGGCCCTCAGCTCGGGCCTGACGCTCGTCACCAACAACGTGCGGGAGTTCGGGCGGGTGGAGGGGCTGAGGGTGGAGAACTGGCTCGAGCCCTGAGCCTCAGGCCGTCACCGCGCCCTTGTGGGCGTACATGTGCCGGTCGGCGAGGTGGAGGAGCTGCTCGAGGTGGTGCCCGTCCTTGGGGAAGTTCGCCACGCCCAGGTTGGCCCGGACGCTCACGTGCCCGGCGGTGGTCTGCAGGCCCGCGTCCAGCCGGCGCTCGAGGCGCTGAACCAGCGGGCCGGGCTTGCCGATGACGGCCAGCACGAACTCGTCGCCGCCGTAGCGGATGACCAGGTCGCCGCTGCGCTGGTTGGAGCGGCACACCTCCACCACCCACACCAACACCTCGTCGCCCACGGAGTGGCCGTAGGTGTCGTTGATGGCCTTGAACTGCTTGAGGTCGATGAAGACCAGGGCGAAGGGCTGGCGCTGGGCCACCCAGGTCTCGAGCACCTCGAGGCCGCCCCGGCGGTTGAGGGCCTTGGTCAGGGGGTCGGTGGCGGCGTGGCGGTTGAGCTGGGAGAGGGGCTTGGAGAGGGTGTAGGCGATGACGGCCAGGCCGATGGCGTGGAGCAGGCAGTAGCTCCAGGTGGGCGCAGCGCCCGCCGCGCCGGCGAGGGCGGCCCCGGCGAACAGGGCCAGCCAGTGGCTGCCCACCAGGACGAGCACGTCGCGCGGGGAGTTGTACCAGATGAGGGCCGCCACCAGCGACATGTAGCTCACCGCCACGAAGGGGCTCGAGCCCCCGCCCGAAGCGCCCAGCAGCAGCACGATGGTCAGTCGGTTGACGTAGAAGTTGAAGCCGGGCAGCCCGGGCCAGCGCCGGGGGATGCCGAGGGCGGTGATGACGACCTGGACCGCGATCACGGCGAAGACGCCCCACATCAGCGCGTGGTTAAAGCCGAAGGGCTCGGCGGCGTAGATCACCAGCAGGGAGATCCCTAAGGCGACGCGTAAGAGCAGGCTTTGACGAACTTCTTGCCAACTGGCGAATCCCCCCGGCATCAAGGCCAGGGTAGCACGGCCGCCGGGGCTGCCCCGTTCAAAACACTATGTTGCTTAAACTGGCCCGTCAGGGAAAGCCCCCGGCAACGCCGGGGGGGAGGTAGGGGGACCGGAGCGCTCAGGCGGCTTTACCTCGGGTGTTGATCTTCAGCGCGGCCCAGACCGGGCAGAAATTGAGGCCGGCAGTCGCCACCATGACCGCCCCTAACAAGCCGAACACCCACTGCCAGACCCCGTTCACGCCGAAGAAAGCGATAAGGAGGAACGCCACCGCCAGCACGTAGCGGATGCGTTGGTCGGCGTAGCCCACGTTGGGAATCAACGTCGCCCCCTCGCCTTTAAGGCTAGCGCGAGGGGGCAGGTACGAATGCCTTGAGAGGAATGTCCCCTCTGCGGCGCTCAGGCGGCCTTGGCGCCGGCGTTCAGGCGCTCGAGCGCCGTGACCTTGCCCACCTCCACCAGGCGCTTGTAGCGCTTGGTCTTGCTCTCGCGGTCCTCCCAGACCTCGGTCTTGAGCGCGCCCTCGATCATCACCTGGCTGCCCTTCTTCAGGCTCTTGAAGGGCTCGGCCAGCTCGCCCCAGGCCTCGAGCTCGACGTAGTGGCTCTTGCTGGCCTGGCCGTCCCAGGTCGAGAAGCCGAGCTGGGCCTTGGCGATGGGGGTCTTCATCGAGGTCTGGCGCAGCTCGGGGTCGGCGGTGAGGCCGCCGATGAGGAAGACCCGGTTGTCGGCGCCGTAGAGGACGGGGCCCTTCTCCTCCTCGCGGACGTCGGCGCCCTCCAGGCGGTGCAGCTCCTCGCCGACGACGCGCAGCCTCGAGCCCTTGCGCCCGTCCACCTCCCAGCTCTCGTACTCCAGCCGCCCGCTGGCCTGGTAGGCCGCGCCCTCCACCAGGCTCTGGGCCCAGGCCTCGGCGAGCTTGCCGTAGAAGGTGAGGTCCACGCGGGTGAAGACGAAGTTGTCCTTGACCGGGCGCTTGCCCACGAGGGCGATCTCCAGAAGGGGCGTGCCCCTGGGGGTGTAGCGCAGTTCGTGGCGGCCGAGCACGCCGCTGGCGAGTACTAGGTTGGCTCCCATTTCATCCCTCCTGTTTCGGGGTGGGTCAAGCAGGCGGTTGCCGTAGCTGAGCAGGCCCAGGAGCCACCGCCACCACCTGCGGGCTGAAGCTCTTCTCACGCGGCTTCCTTGCCCTTGCGCTGTTCGTAGAGGTAGGCCATGGCCTTGCGGGCCTGGAGGCGGGTCATGGCGCCGGGCTCGGCCGGCGCCTCGAAGCCCAAGGCCTCGTAGTCGGCGGCCCGCAGGTACTTGAAGGCGAAGCCCGCGTAGCGCTGGTCGGTCTCGCCGTGGCGGGAGACGGGCTCGTTTTGGGTGGCCTCGAGCTCGTCCACGTAGGCCTTGAGGCGCCCGTAGGCCTGCTGGGCCTCGGCCTCGCTGATGCGCTCGAGGGTGCGCAGCACCTGGTAGTACTTCTCCACCGCGTCGCCCAAGATGTAGTGCTTCTCGATGGCCTCGTTGAGCAGCAGCGCGTAGCGGGCGCGGACGGCGATGTTCTCCTCCACCCCCACCTCCGGCGAGGCGATGACCTTGCCGTGGGCGTCGGTGATGACGAAGCCCTGCACCTGCTGCTTGGCGGCCCCGGCGGCGTGGCGCTTCCAGGGGTCGCGCAGCGCCTCGAGGGTCTCGGGCGCGTCGCGCAGCTCGATGCGGCTGGTGGGGAAGCCGTCCTTGCCCTTCGACACGTTCACGGTGAGCAGAAAGGGCACCCCGGTGAGGTCGCCGCCGGCGGCCTGCTGCAACTGGCGCAGGTAGCCCTCGGCCCGGCTCACCGCGCTCATGCCCTTGATGTCGATCTGGTAGACCCCGGCGCTGGGCACGCCCACGACCTTGAAGCTCAGGATGCCGATGGGGCGGCACTGCGCGGGCTCGGTCTTCTCGCCCTTCTTGGCGGGCTGGGCGAAGGGGCAGCCCCGGAGGGCGCAGTCGCGGGCCTTGAGGCTGCCGTCGGCCTGCACCTCCTGCCCCACGACGCCGTCGCCGCGGCACATCAGGCCCGAGCGGGCGTAGCGCTTGTAGTAAGGGTCCCAGGTGGCCTCGGAGAGGTTGTCGGGGAGGTAGACGAGCACCTGGGCGGGCTTCTCGCCGTAGAGGGCCTGCACCGGCTGCGCCCCGTCAACGATGCGGAAGTGGTCGAGCGCGGTGGGCTTTTCGAAGCGGCGGCCCCCCCGCTCGACGGTCTCCTTCATGCCGATCTTGAACTTCCCGATACGGACGTACCGGGTGCGGGTGTTGAGTCCTTGGATCATGTGGCGGTCCTTTCTCGCGGGCGGTTTGCGTTGCGGTCTGAGGGGCTGCGGCCGGTAGCGCGGGCTACCGGCGGTCTACGCGGCCTTGCGGGCGACGTTGCTGCCCAGCCAGCTCACGAAGTCGGCCAGCATCTGCTGGGCCTCCTTCCAGGTGTGGCCGGGGTCGTGGGCGGGTACGCCCTCGAGCTCGATCTGGGTGGCGCCGGCCTCCTTGAGCGCGGTGAGGGCCTGCTCGCGGGTGGCGGCGTAGAGCCTGCGCTCGCGGCGGTCGAGGAGCAGCAGGCTGCCCTCCAGCCGCAGCAGGTGCGGCTTGACCGAGGGGTGCGCGGCCCAGATCAGGTAGGCCCAGGAGTTGCCCGAGCCCGAGCTGTGCCCGTCGTCGTACATCAGGGTGTCGCTGCCGGGCTCGAAGTAGAACACCACGCGGGGGGCGAGGCCGGGGTAGCCGAGGATCTTCTCCAGCTTGGGGTGTAGGGGGATCTCGAGTTTGGTCATGGCTGTTTCCGTTTTTGTCCTGTGTCCTGTGGCTTGGTGTGTGAGGGGCTCGAGTCGGCGTTCTTGGCGTCGCGGCTGGTGGCTCCTGGGGTCGGCCCTCCGTCGAGGTTCTACGTCATGGGTTGGGGTTGAACCTCGTGATTTAGTTTATAACATAATGACGGCTATGTCTATACCATAATGACCCATGCCACACACGTATTGAACCCTACGTGTTATGTTGTAAGCTAAACACCTCGAGCCCTCGGGGCGAGGGGGCGTGAACGTGAAGGAGGCCGCCATGTACGAGAGCGAACGGGGAAGGCAACGCTACGCCGGGGAGGACCGCCCACAGGACCTGGTGGCGCTCGAGCCGCCGCCCCTGCCGGAGCCCGACGAGGACACCCAGGAAGTGCCCGCGGTGGTATTCTTTGCCGCCCGGGCCAGCACGCCCGAGCTGCACGTGGCCTACCGGGCGCTGGAGATCTGGCTGCTCGAGGCCCCCTCCCTGCCCCACGAGCGTGAGCTGGCCTGGCGGATGCACCACGCCCTCGAGCGCGAGCTCGAGCGCCGCGTGCGCGAGAGCATCTGGCCGAGGGGCGAGGAGGAAGCCCTGCCGTTTTGAGCACCCCACCGGCAGCTTCCCGTCACGGCCGGCCCCGGTGTGCGCCGAATCGGCCCGTTCGTGCGGCTAGAGCTCCCCGCGTGGGCCCCAGGATGGGGTTGAATCCGTCGAAGGCACTTAGAACAACGTTTGCCCATCCGAGAAGAACGCCTATGAGACGACTCGTGATCGAACTCAAAGACCACCCCAAGCGCTCCATCACCCTCATGAGCGGGGAGCGGATGGACGCGGCCATCCGCAAGTACGCCCCCCACCTGCGCGGCCTCGAGCCCGTGCAGGTGTTCGTGCAGGAGTACGACCCGCGCCTTTCGACCCGCTTCCGCTACACGCCCGCGCCGCAACTGCTCGAGCTGCTGCGCCGCGAGCTGCGCCAGGCCCCCGCCGCCTGAGCCGGCCCGCCCGCCGCCGAGCTCTGGCCGAGGCTCATCAAGCGCTTTGTACACTGAATCGATGCGCGACCTGGATTCGCAAGAGACCTACCTGGCCGACCGCATGGGCCTGGCCTTCGAACTGCGCGACCTGGTGGGGAGCGGGCCGGTGCCGCAGGCCGCCTACGCCCCGCCTTACGGGGTGGTGGGCTACGGCGAGGCCTGGTGGGCGGCGCGGCTGGCGAGGGACTGGATCGGGGCGGAGTTCACCGAGCGCGGCACCCAGTTCGTGCTCGAGGGCGGCTACGACCTGGGGCAGGCCCTGAGCGCCGGGCTCTACGCGGGGGCCGGCGCCGAGGTGGTGCGGCTGGGCTACCGGGAGGAGGTCGAGGTGCAGGTGGCCGCCCACCCGCTCTCGCCCTACCGCTACCTGCGCTTCTTGCTGCTGGCGACCGGGCAGCGGGCCGAGCTCGAGCGCGTGGACCGGGCGCTGCTGCTCGAGCGGGAGCGCCTGCGCCCGGAGGTGGGCCTGGACAAGAACCCGGCCAAGTTCCTGGCCTACTCGCTGCTCGAGCGCACCCCGCTTTGGGTGGTGCCCGAGCGTTACGCGGGGCTGGCCCAGGCCATGCAGCAGACCTACGCCCGCATCGGCAAGAGCCTCTCGATCACGCCGCCGCCCTCGGGGCTGGAGTTCTTCCTCACCGGTCTCGAGGCCCGTCACGAGCAGGGCGACCCCATCGCGGCGGTGCTGCTGGGCGACGACGAGCGCAAGCGGGTGAGCCAGGAGATCTTGGAGAGCCGCGTGGACACCCTCATCGAGCTGCCCGAGCCCGAGGCCGAGGGCACCCTGGCGAAGGCCCTGTGCTACTGGTACCGCGTCGCCTGGGCGAGCTACTACGTGGCCTTGCTCTACGGGGTGGAGCCGGGCGACTGGGAGGTGCTCGAGCGCCTGCGCGAAGCCACGTGAGCGCTTGAGTTTTCTCTTCTGTGCAAGGAGCGGGTGTTTTGCGGTGGTTTGGTTTGGTGACCCCCGCTCCGCCGTCAGGGGAGCGAGGGGGAGGCCATTCCACATGGCGAGGGCATCGCGGTACGCGACCCGGCGTACGCCGGAAACCTGCTCCCCCTGGGCTCCCCCGAGGGACTCCAGGTTACCGGCAGAGCCGGTATGGCCTACGGCCACCCCCTCGCGGGCATGCCGCCGGGCCTCAGTGCCCGCGTATGTGGGGGTGCGGGCCGCACCTTGACCCGGCGGCATGCCCGTCTGCGCCACCC
>NZ_QXDL01000389.1:0-1815 GCF_003574345.1 Calidithermus terrae | reverse complement strand
CTCGAGCCCGACTACATCGTCTACAAGCTCGCCGAGATCGGCGCCTACGGGGTCAACCTGCACGACAACGACCTCATCCCCCTCGAGGCCACCGAGCCCGAGCGCGAGCGCATCCTCAAGCGCTTCAAGAAGGCCCTGCAGGACACCGGCTTGGCGGTCCCCATGGCGACGACCAACCTCTTCGGCGACCCCGCCTTCAAGGACGGCGCCTTCACCTCGCCCGACGCGCGGGTGCGGGCTTATGCCCTCCAGAAGACCATGCGGGCCATGGACCTCGGCGCCGAGCTCGGCGCGAAGACCTACGTCTTCTGGGGCGGGCGCGAGGGGGCCGAGGTGGACGCCGGGGGCAACGCCCTCGACGCCCTCGCCCGCTACCGCGAGGCGCTGAACTTCCTGGCCGAGTACTCCGAAGACCAGGGCTACGGCTACCGCTTCGCCCTCGAGCCCAAGCCCAACGAGCCGCGCGGCGACATCTACCTGCCGGTGGTGGGCGCTGCGCTGGGCTTCATCGCCACGCTGGACAAGCCCCACCTCTTCGGCCTCAACCCCGAGGTGGCCCACGAGACCATGGCGGGCCTCAACTTCGTGCACGCGGTGGCCCAGGCCATCGACGCGGGCAAGCTCTTCCACATCGACCTCAACGACCAGAAGATGGGCCGCTTCGACCAGGACCTGCGCTTCGGCGCCGAGAACCTCAAGACGGCCTTCTTCCTGGTCAAGCTGCTGGAGGACTCCGGCTACGACGGCCCCCGCCACTTCGACGCCCACGCCCTGCGCACCGAGGACGAGGCGGGGGTGTGGGCGTTCGCCAAGGGCTGCATGCGCACCTACCTCATCCTCAAGGAGAAGGCCGAGCGCTTCGGCCGCGACCGCGAGATCCAGGACCTCATCGGGGCCTACAAGGTCCAGGACGAGGAGCTCGCCCGGCTCACCGCGAGGTACAGCCACGCGAACGCCCAGGCGCTGAAGGCCCTCGAGTTCGACCGCGAGGCGCTGGGGCGGCGGGGGCCGGGCCTGGAGCGGCTGGACCAGCTCACCGTGGAACTGCTGCTCGGGGTGCGGTGAGGGGCGCGCAGGCCCGCGGCGCTTGGTAGAGTTGGGGGAGAGTTAACCCCTCATGAGACCGGAAATCCTCCACAGCTCCAAGCTCCGCCTCACCGTCCTCCCCGGCTTGGGGGCCAGCATCGCCGGCCTCGAGCTCTACCGCGAGGGCTTCTGGCTGCCGCTGCTGCGCCCGACCTCGCTGGCCGCCGTGGCCGCGGGGGCCTCGCCCGACACCTCGAGCTACATCCTGGCGCCCTACTCCAACCGCATCCGTGAGGGGCGCTTCAGCTTCCGCGGCAGGAGCTACCAGCTCCTGCCCAACTGGCCCGACGGCGTCCAGACCATCCACGGCGAGGTGCACGGCCGCCCCTGGACCGTCGTCGAGCGCAGCGAGGGCCTGCTGGTGTGCCACTTCAACGCCAACAACCCCCAGGCCCTCAACTTCCCCTTCCGCTACACGGTGCGGGCGGTGTACTGGCTGGGCGACAGCAGCCTGCGCATGAGCCTCGAGCTCACCAACACCGGCGAGGAGGCCATGCCCGCGGGCTTCGGCTTCCACCCCTACTTCGTGCGGCGCCTGGGCGCCGGCCTCGACCCCCTGCTCTGCTTCCGCGCGGCCCGGGTCTACCTCACCAACGGCAGCCGCATCCCCAGCCTCTACTTCGCCACCCACGTCGATAGCGGCGAAGCCCTCACCCCCGAGGACTACGCGCTGGTGCGCGCGGCCTGGGACCGCCACCGGAAAGGAACGAAGGCATGAGCGAGCAGGCC
>NZ_QXDL01000388.1:0-1837 GCF_003574345.1 Calidithermus terrae | reverse complement strand
AGCCCCCGGAGCCCGCTGACCATCCGGGTGCTGGGCGGGGTGGGGCTGGAGCGGGAGGGCGAGCCCCTCCCCCTGCGCGCCCGGAAGCGCCTGGAGATCCTGTGCTACTTGCTCGAGGCCCGCGTCGCCGGGAGGGCCGAGGTGAGCGGGCTCGAGCTCGCCGAGGCGTTCTACCCCGCCGCCGAGGAGGCCAGGGCCAAGGCCACGCTCAAGCAACAGGTCCACCTCATCCGCATGACCCTGGGCCCCGACGCCGTGCGGAGCACCCCCGGCGGCTACGCCCTGGGGGCGGTTCACTCCGACGCCGAGGAGTTCCTGCGGGGCGGGGACACAAGGCTGTGGCGCGGGCCCTACCTCGAGCGCCTGGCGGAAGGCTGGCACGGCGGCGTGCGCGAGGCCCTGACCCAGGCCCTGCGCTCCAGGGCCGAGGCCCTGCTGGAGAGCGCCCCCCAGGAGGCCTCCCGCCTGGCCCAGATCCTGCTGGGGATGGAACCCTACGACACCGGGTTCTTGCAGCTAGGCCTGCGGGCCGCCCGGCAGTCCGGAAGCCCCAAGGCCGCCGCCCGGCTGTACAAGGAGGCCCAGGAGCGCTTCCTGGAAGTCGGCGAGGCCCTGCCGGGGCTCGAGGCCCTCCTCCAGGCGGCCTCTCCCCCGGCCTGAGCCGTTGGCGAGCACGAAAAGCACCCGCGCGTTGGGCGCCCGGCGGCGGGCCACCGGCGTATTTTTGACCGCCCTTTGACCAGGCCTCCCCCACGATAAGCCCTGTACGGCTAAGGAAGGAGCCGGGGCCAAGATGGGTGCGTCACGACAAGGAGAAAGCCATGGACAAGCCGCTTTTCGCGGGCGAGGCCGGCCCGGAGTTTCCGGCCGACTGGCCGGGCACTTACGCGGGGCAGGCCGGCGGGGTGGGCTGCGTGCTCGAGCTGCGCCTCGACCGGGAGGGGAACCTGGGCGGGCGGTTGTGCAGCGGGGAGGAACGCCTCGAGGTCAGCGGGGTCACCGGCGGGGGGAGCGCCATCCGGGGGTGGCTGTACGAGCCCGGGGAGAGGGCGGCCGTCGCGGTCTTCCGGGCTTCGCTCGAGGGGCCCCACCTGCTGCTGGAGATGGAGGTGCCCGACCCCGACGACCACGACTTCTCGGGGGCCGAGCGGATCTGGCTGGTCCGGCTCCCGGCGGGCGGGGCCCGGGGGGACAACTGAGTTCCTCCGGGGTGAATTTTGGCAAAATTCACCCCGACCGGCCCTCGCGGGCATGCCGCCCCTCGCGGCGGCATGCCCGGGAGCGAGAGGGAGAACGAGGGCTCCGGCGGGAGTTTGTTACCCTGCCCCCTGACAAACTCCCGCCGGAGCTACTTGGAGCGGTCCGCGGGGTGCCCGGCCGGTCTTGCCGCGGGAAGAAGCGGCGCAACTCCAGCAAGCAGCGACAGGAAGGAGAATCGCATGAAACCCATTCGCTTCGCATTCGTGCCGGCCCGGCCAGGGGGTGAAGGATGAAGCCGCGGGCCCTTCTCGCCGGGCTGTTGGCCCTGGCCGCCTGCCAGAGCCCCGACACCACCCCGCCCACCCTCACCTCGAGCCTCCCCGCCGACGGCGCCACCGACGTGGCCCTCACCGCCAAGCTGGTCCTCACCTTCTCCGAGCCCGTCAAGCCCGAGACGCTCGTCGTAAGCCCCACCCCGGCCGTGGCCCTGGGCCCGGCGGCCTGGAACGACTCGAGGACCGCGGTGTTCGGCCCGCCCGGGGGCTGGCAGGCCGGGACCGCCTACGGCTTCGCCGTCGGGGTCAAGGACCTGGCGGGCAACCCCCTCGGCGGGGACACGACCCTCGCCTTCCAGACC
>NZ_QXDL01000387.1:0-1841 GCF_003574345.1 Calidithermus terrae | reverse complement strand
CCTCTCCCCCGACGCGCAGGCCGCGGTGCGCCAGAGCTCGCTGGGGGCCTTTCACCGGGCGATGGGGCTGTGCGCCGTGCTGCTGGGGGCGGGGGCGGTGGTCAACGCGGTGGGCCTGCCGTCCCGCCGGCCAGGCTGAGGGCCAGCGCCCGCACCTCTTCGGCCAGCTCGAGCCCGGCGGGGGTGAGGCGGTAGCCTACGGCCCGCTCGAGCAGCCCCGCCTCTTCCAGGTCTTTGAGCGCCAGGGTGAGTGCGCGGTTGGTGACGCCCGGCAGGGCCCGCAGCAGCTCGGAGAAGCGCTCCTGGCCCTGCGACACCCCCAGCAGCACCGGCAGGCTCCACTTGCGCAGGCCCACCTCCTCCAGGCCCCGGGCCCGCAGCTCGCGCAGCAGCCGCAGGGCCGGGGCCCCCAGCAGCATCCCCTCGGGGGTGAGCAGGTACTCGGGCCGCAGGGGGTGGCCGTGGCCGGTGTTGCGCAGCACCCAGCCCTGGGCGGTGAGGGCCTCTAGGGTGCGCGAGAGCGAGTCCCGGCTGATCCCCAGGCGGTGCACCAGCGTGACGAACTTGCTGCCGTCGGTCTGGTGCAGCTCGGCCAGCAGGGGCAGGGCCCAGCGGTTGTGCGTGAGGTGGGCCAGGGCTTGCAGGGGGGAAAGCTGCGTCAGCATGGCATGAAATCAGCATAGCGCATTTCGCTATTGACATAACGCCGCGCTTGTATAAAAATCGTACTCGAAGGGGGACAACATGACCAAGGAACTGGCTACAAAGTCGGCGGAGGCCATGGGCTACAAGAGCGGCGTGACCATCGCACTGGACGTGAGCGACCTGCAACGCTCCATCGCCTGGTACCGCGACGTGCTCGGCTTCAAGGTGCAGTACGTGCTGCCGGAGCTGGGGTGGTGCGAGCTCGAGACCGCCACCAAGGACACCACCATCGGCCTGTCCGAGGTGCAGGAGGTCAAGCTGGGCAACTGCACGCCCGTCTTCGCGGTGGCCGACATCGAGAAGGCCCGCGGCCACCTCGAGGCCCACCAGGTGCGCTTCGACGGCCCCACCCGCGAGGTGGGGGGCATGGTCAAGCTCGCCACCTTCTACGACCCCGACGGCAACAGCTACATGCTCTCCCAGAGCCTGCCCCAGCAGTGAGGAACCCATCATGATCGCCCCGATCCTTGCCGTAAACGACGTAGACGCCAGCGTGGCCTTCTACACCCGCAAGCTCGGCTTCAAGCACGACTTCAGCTTCGACGGGCCGGACGGGAAGAGCGCCTTCGCCTTCGTCAGCCTGGGCCAGTGCAGCATCGGGCTGAGCCGGGCGCAGGGCCTCGAGGCCCGCGGCCAGGGCGTGGTGCTCATGGCCTACGTCCCCCAGGACTTCGACCTCGAGGCCTACTACGCCGACGTGCAGGCTAAGGGGGTCGCCGTCGTCGAGCCCCTGCAAGAGCAGTACTGGGGCGACCGCAGCTTCACCGTGCACGACCCCGACGGGTACGTGATCTGCCCGACCAAGACGGTCAAGCAGGTGGTGATGGAGGAGATCGCGGCGGCGATGCGGGGGGAGCGCGAGCAGCAAGTTCTCTAACCCAGGTCTGTTTTTCGAGAGGGCGAGCCTATGGTTCGTCCTGTTTTTTTCCTCTTGGCTGGTGGGGGAGAGGCCGGTTCGCGGCGCGGTGGTTTGGCGGGGGCCGCTCCCCCGAGGGACTCCAGGTTACCGGCAGAGCCGGTATGGCCTACGGCCACCCCCTCGCGGGCATGCCGCCGGGCCTCGGTGCCCGCGTACGCGGGGGTGCGGGCCGCACCTTGACTCGGCGGCATGCCCGTCTGCGCCACCCCGCCCACCC
>NZ_QXDL01000386.1:0-1844 GCF_003574345.1 Calidithermus terrae | reverse complement strand
GGTCGACGGGCGCGTCGAGCGCCTGGAGGGCGGGCCCTTCGGCCGGGCGGTGGCCGAGGGGGTGGGGGTGGAGCTGGTGGCCGCCGGCGACGTGCGGGTGGTGAGCAGCCTGGTCTACGAGCGCAGCCCCTGCGCCTTCGTGGGCGGCCGCAGCGGCGAACGCCTGCTGCCCTCGCGCTGCGACGACCTCGCGGCCCAGGGCCGCCTGGCGGTCATGAGCCGCGACGGCAGCATCGTGCTGGGGCAGGGCAACGCCGACGCCAGCCTCAACCTCGACGAGGACAACCCCCGCCTGCAGGGGCAGTTCCTCGCCCCGCGCGGCAGCGTGGGGGCCGAGCGCCCCGAGCTCTCCTCCGCGCGGGGGGTGGCCTTCGTGCTGGGCAGCCTGGCCATGGGCCGCTGGGCGCCGTGGGGTCCCTGGCGGCTGTCGCTGACCTACGACCCCCGCCTGCAGCAGGGCGGCTTCCTCGGGGGCGAGGGGGTGCTCGCGGAGGGCGTGCTAGGGGTCTACCTGCGGCTGGAGGGCGAAGGGCGCCCGCGCTGAACGCAGACGAGCATGCCGCCTCTCATGCAGAGGTACGGGGCTCTCGAGGGCACTGGCTATAATCGGCGGTATGAATTTATTCAACAGGAGGAAACAATGAAGCGATGGCTCGTAGTAGTCGTCCTGCTGGGCATGGGATTAGCTCAGAGCTACAAAGTGCTTTACTCGGATGAGATCGAGCGGGTTCCCGCGACCGTCGAGGTGGTCCAGGGCTTCAACACCGTCATCTCCGCCCACGACTACGTGGAGCTGGGCACCCTGGGCCGCCCCGAGCTCATCACCATCACCCGCCTGTCCAAGAACGTCATCCAGCTCAACACCAGCACCACCAGCGGCGTCAGCGGGCTGACGCTGCTCATCGGCGGGCGGCCGGGGAAGGGGCGAAGCCCCCGGCCGCCCGGGCCGATGTTCCCACCCCGGCCGCCGGGATGGGGGCGCGGGAGGAATGGGTCCTCGCCCGCGTCAGCGGGGCCCAGACCCTCGCGGGCGGTGGGGTTTTTGTGATCAACTACAGCCTCGAGAACCTCTCGCCCCGACGGGTGGTGGCTGACGTGGCGCGGCTGGTGATCCGCCAGGCCGGGCGGGAGAAGAGCTTCAGCCTCAGCCGCCTGCCCGCCAGTGGGATCCTCGAGCCCAAGGCGGTGCAGGCGGGGAGCATCCTGGTCAAGGACGTCGCGCCCGGCGAGCTGGAGCTGGAGTGGACGCTGGTGGAGCTGGGGGAGTCCCCCCGCACCTTCGTCGTGCGCCGCACCCTCAACGCCGCCGCCCTGAGCACCGGGGGTTAGCGTGGACGATCCCCTTCGGGACGCCGCCGGAGGCGGCGGGAGGCCCGCACGCCGCAGGGGCGGCCCGCGCCCCCTGGTGCTGGCCCTGGTGCTAGCGCTGGCGCTGGTCAGCCCGGCGAGCGCCCAGGACTTCTCCGCCGACGACTACCTCTACTCCTTCCCCGACCAGCGCTTCGAGCTCAACCCGCAGGGCCACTGGCCCTACCTGGCGCTGACCCGCAAGAGCCTGCTCGAGGCCTGTGCCGGCGGACAATCCCCAACCGGACGACCCCCTTGCGGCCGCTACGAGTGGTGGCTGCCCTACTCCACCCTGCAGGCCACCCAGGCCGTCGCCCGCGACCTGCGCCGGGCCTGGGTCCGCTATGAGGAGCGCTACTTCTGGCGGGTCCAGACCGCGCTCAACCAGCCCGCGCTGAGCCTGGCCTACTGCAGCCTGGGCCTGAGCCTGGGGGGCCTCGACGTGCCGCCCCCGCCGGTGGAGCTGGAGGCCGCGGCGTCCTTCCTGCCCTCCGCCC
>NZ_QXDL01000385.1:0-1879 GCF_003574345.1 Calidithermus terrae | reverse complement strand
GGCCAGCCCCACCCGCTCCAGCGCCCCCTCCACCCGGCGCCGTATCTCGGAAGCCGGCAGGCGCTGGTTGCGCAGGCCGTAGGCCACGTTCTCGAAGACCGACATGTGCGGGAAGAGCGCGTAGCTCTGGAAGACCATGCCCAGGCCGCGCTGGTGGGCCGGCAGCTCGGTGATGTCGCGCCCGCCCAGCAGGATGCGGCCCCCGGTAGGCTCCTCCAGGCCCGCCACCATCCGCAAGGTGGTGGTCTTGCCGCAGCCCGAAGGCCCCAGCAGGGTCATGAGGGTGCCGGCGGGCACCTCGAGCCCCAACCGGTCCACGGCGGTGGCCGTGCCGAAGCGCTTGGTCAGTCCTTCCAGCCGCAGGGCGACGCTCATCGCACCCCTCCTCCCGCGCGCACGTCGAAGCGGCGGCTGAGCGGGAACAACAGCAGCACCACCGCCAGCAGGCTCAGGATCATCACCGTGCTCATGGCCGCGGCCCGGCCCATCTGCCCCTGCTCCACCCAGCCCAAAAGCAGCACCGTCGCCAGCAGGTTCCCCGGGCCCACCAGGAAGATGATCTGGCTCACCGCCGTCATGCCGCGCACGAAGGCGAAGGCCAGCCCCCCGATGAGGGCGGGCAGCAGCAGCGGCAGCACCACCCGCGCCAGGGTGCGCCCGCTCGAGCCGCCCAGGGTGGCCGAGGCCTCCTCGAGGGCCGGGTCGATCTGCGCCAGCCCCGCCACCCCCGCCCGGATGCCCACCGGCACCTCGCGGAAGATCAGGGCCAGCACGATGAGGGCGGTGGTCCCGGTGAGCACCCAGGGCTCGCCGTTGAAGGCCAGCACGTAGCCCACCCCCATCACCGTGCCCGGCATGGCGAAGGAGAGCAGCGCCGAGAACTCCAGCAGCCGCTTGCCCGCGAACTCCTGCCGGAAGACCAGGTAGGCCAGCAGCAGGCCCAAGACGGCGGTGGGGACCGCGGCGACGAGGGCGATCTTGAAGGTGTTGACGAAGACGGGCAGCCCCAGGGTGAGGAAGTCGTGGTAGTGCTTGAGGGTGGGGGTGTAGTTGAAGCCCCACAACTGCACGAACGAGCCCACGATCACCGAGCCGTACAGCCCCACCACCAGCAGGCTCCACAGCGCCAGCAGCGCGGTGAGCACGGCCTCGAGCGCCCCCGGCAGCGGCAGGGGGCGGCCCCCGGTGGGCTTGCCGGTGGTGGTCACGAAGGAGGTCTGGCCCAGCCAGCGGTACTGCAGCCAGAACACCAGCAGCACCAGCGCCAGCAGCACCAGCCCGTAGACGGCGGCCTCCACCGGGTCGTAGCGCCCGGTGAAGGCGATGAAGACCTCGGTCGCCAGGTAGTTGCGGTCGCCGCCCAGGATCAGCGGGTTGCCGAAGTCGGAGACCGACTCGATCACCGACAGCAGCAGCGCGTTGGCTAGGCCCGGGCGCAGCAGCGGCCAGGTCACGGTGCGGAAGACCCGCCAGCGGTTCGAGCCCAGGCTCGAGGCGGCCTCCTCGAGCGCGGCGTTGAGCCCCTGCACGCTGCCGCGCAGCACCAGAAAGGCCACGGGGGCGAAGGCCAGCACCTGCGCGGTGATGAGCCCCGCCGGCCCGAAGAGGAAGTTCTGGTCCAGGCCCAGCAGCCCCGCGGTGATGAAGCCGTTGCGCCCGAACATCAGGATGAGCGCGAAGGCCAGCACGAAGGGCGGGGTGATGAGCGGCAGCAGCGCCAGCCCGCCCAGCAAAGGCTGAAGCCAGCGCAGGCGGGTGCGCTGCTGCAGCAGGGCGAAGGCCAGGCCCAGCAGCGTGGCGAGCGGGGCCACCACCCCGGCCACCAGGAGGCTCGAGGCCAGCGCCCCCCGCCCGAAGAGGGCCACCCCCACCGCCGTGC
>NZ_QXDL01000384.1:0-1893 GCF_003574345.1 Calidithermus terrae | reverse complement strand
CGCCCACCCCCTCCCGCGCGGGCCGCACACCCCGGCCGGGGCGGGGCAGCGACCACCGAACGCCTGTCCCCTGGGGCGTGGGGCTGTAGTCGGCCTGCGGGGCGGGCACAACCCCAGTGGATGATTGATCCCAACGAGGCGTCTTGCGTCTTGCGTTTAGCGTTTTGCGTACGACGTACGACGTACGATGCACGACCCCACAAAGGGAACCTTGTCCTCCCCCTGCCGTTAGGATGGTCGGTGATGAGCCTGATCCTGGTGCTGAATTGCGGGAGTTCCTCGCTCAAGTTCGCGCTGCTCGAGCCCTCCAACCCGAGCACGGTGCTCAGCGGGCTGGCGGAGAAGCTCTTCGAGGACGAGCCCCGGCTGATCGTCACGGACGGCGAGGGCAAGCAGGCTGGCCCGCTGCCGGGGCAGGGGCACGCGGTGGCGATGCGGGGGATTCTCGAGGCCCTGCGCGGCCGGGGGTTGCTCGAGCAGGTCTCGAGCGTGGGGCACCGGGTGGTTCACGGGGGGGAGCGCTTCCGGCAGGCCACGCGCATCACGCCAGAGGTGGTCGCGCAGATCGAGGCGTGTGTGCCGCTGGCGCCGCTGCACAACCCGGCCAACCTCGAGGGCATCCGGGGGGCGATGGAGGCCTTCCCCGGCCTGCCCCACGTCGCGGTCTTCGACACGGCCTTCCACCAGACCATGCCGCCGCACGCCTACCGCTACGCGCTGCCCGAGGTGCTCTACCGCGAGCACGGGGTGCGGCGCTACGGCTTCCACGGCGCCAGCCACCAGTACGTGACCCGGCGGGCCGCCGAGCTGCTGGGAATTGCGCTCGAGCACAGCGCCTTCGTCAGCGCCCACCTGGGCAACGGCTGCTCGATCACGGCGGTGAAGGGGGGCCGGAGCGTGGACACCAGCATGGGGCTCACGCCGCTCGAGGGCCTGGTGATGGGCACCCGCTCGGGCGACGTGGACCCCGGCATCCACGCCTTCCTGGCCGAGAACTTGGGGCTGAGCCTGCGCGAGGTGACCGAGGTGCTCAACAAGGGGAGCGGCCTGCTGGGCCTCTCCGGCCTCTCCAACGACATGCGCGAGCTCGAGCGGGCCGCCGCCGAGGGCCACGCGGGGGCCGGGCTGGCGCTGGAGGTCTTCTGCTACCGCTTAGCCAAGTACGTCGCCGCCATGTGCGTGCCGCTGGGCCGCCTCGACGCGCTGATCTTCACCGGCGGGATCGGGGAGAACAGCAGCCTGGTGCGGGAAAAAGTGCTGGGCCAGTTGGGAATCCTGGGCTTCCGGCTCGAGCCCGAGCAGAACGCCCGCACCGTGCGCGGCCAGGCGGGGCCGATCACCGCCGAAGGGAGCCCCCTGGCGCTGGTGGTGCCCACCAACGAGGAGCTGATGATCGCTTGGGAGACTCAAGCCGTTCTGTCATAACCCTCAACCAGGGCTTCAGCTACCGCGAAAGGCCCGGCGCAAACGCTCGGGATCACACCGTACTTTCCTATCTGGTAGAGCATTGCCGCCACTCGGCTTGATGTAGAAAAGCAGGTTTCATCGTGGAGGAGCAGGATTTTTTAGAGCCATGTAAAATCCCATTATGGGAGCCGAAAATATTGAATACTACGTTCCGTACCAGGCTGACGTATCTAGGGCATTAAGAGATTTGCAGCAAGAAATTCTTGCTTCTGGCGACTTTATATGGCTTGACCACCCAGACCTTGGATGGCCTAGGATTGAATCCATAAACGATGGTCAATCCACGGTTCAGCCTTACCGTGACGACTCCCCGTTCTGAAGAACGGGGCTTCGCGGTTCTCACGGGACGGCCCACGCCGTACCCATCCCCGCAGGCTCCGTCCGAGCCCATCTGCGGTCGGGTGCACGCCCCGACCTGGCCAGGAT
>NZ_QXDL01000383.1:0-1904 GCF_003574345.1 Calidithermus terrae | reverse complement strand
GGACAACCCCGGTGCCGGTTCGGGGCTGACGCCGCCGGGGGGCGGGGTGGTGCCGCCCATCGGGGGGGTGCCCGCGCCCATCGACGCGGTGGCGCCGCCCATCGGGGGGGAAGGCCCGGACAGGCGCGACGCGAGGCCGCTCGACTGGTGGGACGACTTGGCTAAGTGGTGGGAGGAAGCCTCCAGGAAGGCGATGGAGAACGACGACGCCCAGTACAGGAGGGAGCTGGAGGCGGCCAGGCAGACGGGCGACCTCACCGCGGTGGCCGCAGTCCAGGCCAAGTGGACGGTCAGGGGAACCATTACCGGGGATTCTCGCTTCAACGGCGCGGACCTGAAGAACTTCGAGAAGATCGCGGAGCAGGCGGACAAGCTGTCGCCGGGGGAGAAGCTGGAGTTCTACCTGCGCCTGGGGGCGGAAATCTTCAAGGGTAAGGACGGGGACGGCAAGAACACCCGGCAGTTCCTGGCCGACCTGGCCAACTCGCCTCGAGCCATCAGGCGCATGGGCCAGTGGTCGGCCGGGATGGGGCCAGGGGCGCGGGAGCGGGTCAACCGGCTCAAGGGCATGTCGGCAGGGGCCGGGCTGTCCGCCCTGGCGAGGAACACCTCCCGCCTGGGCCTCAAACAGGGAGGACCCCCCTTTGCGGCAGCGGCGGGCGGCGTAGGGTTGCCGCCGTGGTGGTCGCCAGGAGGGCCCAGTTTCACGCCCCCCTCGGCCGGAGGGAGGGATACGAGGCAGCGCCCCGAGTTCGGCCTGTCCGTACTCAACGTGACATTGTCGAGCTTGGGTCAGATGACGGATAGTTGGGTGAACATGGCCCAATCGGGGATAGATTTTAGCCTGGGGGCTGCGGCCTACGGGGATAAGGTGAACCCCTACCTGATCAAGGATTACGAGGACTTCGTCAGGGTGCTGGGCCCGGCTGGAAAGTTCATCGACGGGGCGGGGTATTTCCTGGGCTTCGCCCAGTTTGCCCAATCCCTCATCGATATCCGTGACTCCAACATGACCACCGCTGAGAAGTGGGGGGCTGGGATCACGGAGGGGGTTTTTGGAATCGCCCAGGCAGCTACGGGTACAGCCGCCACAGCCTATTGCGCAGGCAAGTATAGTGGAAACAATGCACTTGCTTGTGGGGCAGCGCTAAGCAGTGGGATAGAGTTTGGGGGGAACTGGTTGAAGGACTATTGGATCGACGTTAATGGGTGGGACTATGGACCATGAGGTCGTCAGGAGTCAACGGGGGTTACTGCTGTGGATGGTCGCCTCGGCATACCTGCTCATCTCGAGCTTTGTGGTACAGATGCTCCTGGCCAGCTTCCGGGGTGAGGATTTCGGGCGAGGCCCATTCGGGAGCGTCATCTTGCTGGGCTTCTTGGGGCTGTTGTTGTGCTTCTCTGCCTACCTCATCTCCTCATCGATCACGATTACGCCCGAGGCGCTCACCGTACGAAGTATCTTCGGCAGCAGAACCATAGCGCTCAGGGACGTGCTAGAGATTAAAATCGTGCCCATATACGGGGACACGATTTTCTGGGGCTACAACGTCATCGTCCGCACGACGCTGTCCCAAGGAATTGCTGTTTATGCGAGCCTTTATGCCAATAGACACCAGCTTCTTGCAGCGCTTATTCATCACGCCAGGCGCGCTTCTGGCGGCATCGACATTGACCGACCTCTCCTGAATAGATACAGCCGCCGAAAGTAACCTCGTACAGGCGAAGTCTATATCTTATGAGCCAGCAACGCTCCTATCAATTGCTGCGTAGACTGACTGCGGTGGGCACATGACCCTAAGAGCCTCCTTTTGTCTTCCTTTTTTACCGCTCCTCCTGTCCGCCTGCGCCGCCCCCGACGGCACCCTGCCGCAGGTGGAGATCCACTCCGCCCTCCCCGACCC
>NZ_QXDL01000382.1:0-1913 GCF_003574345.1 Calidithermus terrae | reverse complement strand
CTGGGGTTGTCCCCCTCCCGCGTGAGCCGCACACCCCGGCCGGGGCACGGCAGTAACCACCGAGCGGGTGTCCCCTGGGGAGTGGGGCTGTAGTCGGCCTGCGGGAGGGGCACAACCCCAGTGGATGATTAACTTTGTAGGGACGCGAGACCTCGCGTCCCTACGGCGTTTTGCGTTTTGCGTTCAGCTATCGGCTATCGGCTATCCATCCCCCCAATGCTCAGGAAACCGTGTGCCGGGGAAGATGTCCTGCGCCTCGTGCAGCAGGAGGCTGCGCTCCCTCGAGCCGTAGCGGTCGGAGAGGTGGAAGAGGATGAGCTCCCCGGCGCCCGCCTCCTTGGCGAGGGTGGCGGCCTGGACGTTGGTGAGGTGGTAGTTCTTGTGGGCGAGCTCGAGGTCGGCGTGGCGGTACTGGCTCTCGCACACCAGGGTCTGCACGCCCCTCAGCCAGGGGACCAGGCGCTCGAGGGCGGCCTTGTCGAGGCGGAAGTCGGTGAGGTAGGCGACGGAGTCGCCGGGGGATTCGGTGAGGAGGGCGGCGCGGAGGGCGGCGAGGCCGTAGGCGTGGCCCTCGACCTCGAGGCTGTGCTGGGTGGGCGTGGGCTCCTTGAGCTGCTTGAGCCAGGGCCCGGGGGGCAGGCCCAGGGCCTCGAGCTTGTGCGGGTCGATGTTCTGGCGGGGCCTCTCGCGCAGGAGGTAGGCCAGCGAGGGGGTGCGGTGGTCGAGGGCCATGGCCTCGAGGGTGAAGGGCTCGGTCTCGAGCAGCAGGCCGTGGCTGGGGACCGTGCCCTCGTCGTGGGCGACGGCGAAGGCTTCGGGCAGCTCGAAGCGGTAGGTGTGCAGGTGGCGGGGGTGGACCTCGCGCACCCGCCAGGTGCCGCCCTCGTCGCCGGGGATGTTCCAGAGGTAGCCCTGCAGGCGGTGGTGGAGGATGCGGGCAGTGCCGGGCGGGCCCCAGGCGGTGACGGGCTCGGGGCGCCCGAAGGTGGCGCGGAAGAAGGGGTCGAAGCCGCCGACGTGGTCCATGTGCAGGTGCGAGAAGCACAGGTGCTCGACGGCCTGGACCTCGGCGTAGGGGAGGTCGGCGGTGCAGTCCTGGCCGCAGTCGAAGAGGAAGCGGCACAGGGCGTGGCCGCTGTCGGCCCGCACGAAGAGGGCGTTGTCGCGGCCGGGCGCGCCGAGCACCTGGAAGCGCAGGCTCACGGCAGGCCTCAGGGGCGGGCAGCCCAGGGGTTGGTGTCAACCTCGCCGGACTCGAGCAGCTCCGGCACCGTCACGAAGCGGTAGCCTTCGGCCCGCAGGCGCTCGATGAGCAGGGGCAGGGCCTCGAGGGTGCGGGCGCGGTCGCCGCCCCCGTCGTGCAGCAGGACGATGCTGCCCGGCCGGACCCGCCCCATCACGTTGTGCACGATGCTCGCGGCGTCGGCGCCGGGCTTGGTGTCGTCGGAGAGGGCCGACCACATCACCACCACGTAGCCCTGCTCGAGCGCGTGCTTGACCAGGCCGTTCTTGAGGTGGCCTCCCGGGGGCCGGAAGAGGGTGGTGCGAACCCCGGTCAGCTCCTCGATGAGGGCGTTGGTGCGGCCAATTTCCTCGGCGGCGACCTCGGCGGGGCTGGCGGCGCTGCGGTGGCTGTAGGTGTGGTTGCCCACGGCGTGGCCCTCGGCCACCACCCGCCGCGCGAGGTCGGGGTAGCGCTCGAGGTGCTGCCCGACCCAGAAAAAGGTGGCCTTGACGCCCTCGTGGGCCAGGATGTCGAGCACCGCCGGGGTCGAGCCGGGCCAGGGGCCGTCGTCGAAGGTGAGGGCCACGAGCTTGGCCTCCTCCGCGGGCTTGACCCGCCGCACGATGCGGGCGTCGAAGGCGTCGGCCACCTCGAGGCCGGCGGAGGGGTCGGCGGGGCGGGGCTGGGG
>NZ_QXDL01000381.1:0-1914 GCF_003574345.1 Calidithermus terrae | reverse complement strand
CTCGCGTCTTGCATCTTGCGTTCGGCGTACGGCGTAGGACGTAAGACGTTAGGACGTACAACCCGCATTCGCCTACCGGCCACCGACCTCCCCCGCCGTCCCCCACGCCATTCCCCCCAACTCGCTTGACTCGGACCAAATTTCACCCCACCATGAAGGCAGACCCGCCATCAGGAGATGCCCGTGATCGAGACCGGACGCCTGCCCATCGTTAATCCGCCCCGCTCGGGGCCCAGCGCGAGCCTGAACCCCGAGTTCTTCGCGCGGCTGGCCGGGCGCGTGCCCACGCGGAGCGGGGTCTTCGAGGCGGTGCGCTCGCCCTTCGACCAGCGCGTGCTGGCCGAGTTGCCCATCTGCACGCCCGCCGACGTGGCGGCGGCGGTGGGGCGGGCCAGGGAAGCGCAGGCGGCCTGGGCCAAGGTGGACCCCAGGGAACGCGCCCGCGTGCTGCTGCGCTTCCACGACCTGCTGCTCGCCCGGCAGGAGCAGGGCCTCGACCTGGTGCAGCTCGAGGCCGGCAAAGCCCGCCGCCACGCCCAGGAGGAACTCCTCGACTCGGCCATCAACGCGCAGTACTACGCCACGCGGGCGCCGGGGTGGCTGCGCCCGCGCCGGGCCGGGGGAACCTTCGCAGGCCTCACCGTGACCTGGGAGTACCGGCACCCGGTGGGGGTGGTGGGGGTGATCTGCCCCTGGAACTACCCCCTGACCATGGCGGTGAGCGAGCCCGTGGCCGCGCTGATGGCCGGCAACGCGGTGGTGCTCAAGCCCGACCCCCAGACCTCCTTCACCGCGCTGTGGGTGCTGGGCCTGGTGGAAGAGGCCGGGCTGCCCCCGGGCCTGATGCAGGTGGTGACGGGCGCGGCGGAGGTGGGCTCGGCGCTGGTGGGCGCGGCGGACTTCATCGCCCTCACCGGCAGCACCCGCACCGGGCGCGTCGTGGCGCGGCAGGCCGGGGAGCGCCTGATCGGGGCCAACCTCGAGCTCGGCGGCAAGAACCCCATGCTGGTGCTGGAGGACGCCCCGCTCGAGGCCGCCGTCAAGGGCGCGGTGGACGGCTGCTTCACCAACGCCGGGCAACTGTGCGTCTCCATCGAGCGCATCTACGTGCACGAGGCGGTCTACGAGGCCTTCAAGCGGCGCTTCGTGGAGAAGGTGAGCCGCCTGCGGCTGGGCTCAACCCTCGACCACCGCACCCAGATCGGCTCGCTCACCGTGGCCCGCCAGTTCGAGCTGGTCGAGGCCCACGTGCAGGACGCGGTAGCCAAGGGTGCGCGGGTGCTCACGGGGGGCAAGGCCCGCCCCGACCTGGGGCCGCTGTTCTTCGAGCCCACGGTGCTCGAGGGCGTCACCCCCGAGATGCGCGTGTACAGCGAGGAGACCTTCGGGCCCGTGGTCGCGCTCTACCCCTACGGCGACCTCGAGGAGGTCCTCGAGCGCGTCAACGCCAGCGAGTACGGCCTCAACGCCAGCGTGTGGACCCGCGACCTCGCCAAGGGCCGCGCGGTGGCCGCGCGCATCCAGGCCGGCACCGTCAACGTCAACGAGGCCTACGCCGCGGCCTGGATCTCGATGGACGCCACCATGGGCGGCTTCAAGGCCTCGGGCCTGGGCCGACGCCACGGCAAGGAGGGCCTCTACCGCTTCACCGAGCTGCAGACGGTGGCGCTCGAGCGCCTCATCCCCATCACCGGCCCCGCCTGGCTGCCCCGCGGCTGGTACGGGCGCATCGTGACGTGGGCGCTGCACGGGATGAAGTGGGTGATGCGGTGGAGGTATAGGGTTTGATGGCGATGGTCGAATGCCGGACGCGGGTCGTACGTCGTACGCCAAACGCCAAACGCGAGACGCCCTTTGTTTACCCCCCTTAACAAGGGGGGCTGGGGGGGATAAACCCTCCCCGCGGGCGGGGAG
>NZ_QXDL01000380.1:0-1925 GCF_003574345.1 Calidithermus terrae | reverse complement strand
GTGGAGCAGCAGGGGGAGCAGGGGGTCGGCCTCGGGCGGGCCCTCGACCAGGATGCAGTCGGGCCGGAGGGCCTCGAGCGCCGCTTTCAGGCTGCGCGCCGAGCCCGGCCCGTGGTGGCGGATGCCGAAGATGTGGACGTTCATACGTTTTCCTCGTCGGTGGCCCAGTTGGCGGGGTTGCTAACGATGTACTCGCGGGCGGCCTCGAGGTGGCGCTCGTCGCGGAGGACCGTGTCGTAGTAGCGGCCTTGCCAGACCCTGAGGTGCGGATACCTCCGGTGGACCCGCTTGGCGGCGGCCGACTTGAACGCCCCGACGAAGGCGCCGAGGGAGCGCTTGGCAGGTCCTGGGGCGGGCGGAGTCCGTAGGGACGACGCGCGCGTCGTCCCTACGGGGCCGCGGGGAACGGGGGAAGGCTCAGGCGGCCGGATCATGACGACCCCGTGCACGTGGTTGGGCATCACCACGAAGGCGTCCAGGGAGACCTCGTCGCGCAGCCATTCGGAGCGGTGCCATTCCCACCAGACGATGTCGCCGATCTCGCTCAGCCGCATCTCCCCGCCCACCACCTCGCCGAAGAGGGGCTCGCGGCCGTGGGTGCAGACCGTGACGAAGTACGCCGCCTCCTGGGCGTAGTCAAACCCCCGCAGCCGCGGCGATCTCCGGTTCGGACCCCTCCACATACCCTCACCCGCACGGACGGCGCGTACGGCCCTACACCACCTCGCGGCAGGCGCGGTAGAGGTCCTTCCAGCCGGGGCGCTCCTTGACCACGGTCTCGAGGTACTCCAGGTAGACCACCCTGTCCTGCACCGGGTCCTTGACGATGGCGCCCACCAGCCCCGAGGCGATGTCGGCGGCCTTGAGGCTGCCGTCGCCGAAGTGCCCGGCCAGGGCCATCCCCTGCCCCACCACGCTGATGGCCTCGGCGGTGGAGAGGGTGCCCGAGGGGCTCTTGAGCTTGGTCTTGCCGTCGGCGGTGACGCCGTCGCGCAGCTCGCGGAAGACGGTGACCACCCGGCGGATCTCCTCCAGCGCCGGCTTCTCCCCGGGCAGCTCGAGGGCCTTGCCCAAGCTCTCCACGCGGCGGCTGACGATCTCGACCTCCTCCTCGAGGGTGTCGGGGGTGGGCAGCACCACGGTGTTGAAGCGGCGCTTGAGCGCGCTGGAGAGCTCGTTGACCCCGCGGTCCTTGTTGTTGGCGGTGGCGATGAGGTTGAAGCCCTTCACCGCCTGCACCTCGGTGGAGAGCTCGGGGATGGGCAGGGTCTTCTCGGAGAGGATGGTGATGAGGGTGTCCTGCACGTCGGAGGGGATGCGGGTGAGCTCCTCGAGGCGGGCGATCTTGCCGTCCTGCATGGCCCGCACCAGGGGGCTCTCGACCAGCGCGGCGCGGCTGGGCCCCTCCGCCAGCAGCTTGGCGTAGTTCCAGCCGTAGCGCACCGCCTCCTCGGAGGTGCCGGCCGTGCCCTGGATCAGCAGCGTGGAGTCGCCGGCGATGGCGGCGGCGAGGTGCTCGCTGACCCAGCTCTTGGCGGTGCCGGGAACGCCGTACAGCAGCAGGGCGCGGTCGGTGGCGAGGGTGGCGACGGCGATCTCGATGAGGCGGCGGTTGCCGATGTACTTCGGCGTGATCTCCAGCTTGCCCGCCCTGCCGCCCATCAGGTACTCGGTCACGGCCCAGGGCGAGAGCTTCCAGCCCGGGGGCCGGGGCTTGTCGTCGGTCTTGGCGAGGGCGGCGAGCTCTTCGGCGTACTGGACTTCGGCGTGCTGGCGGAGGACCTGGTTCATAGCTACACTCCTTCGGGTACGAAAGCCTGGTGCATCTCGTGGCGGAACTCGAGCAGCCCGGTAAAGCGGGAAAAGGCTTCGGACAGCGGGTGGTCGGGGTTGGCGAAGGCCTGGCGGACGGAGGGGTGGAGGGC
>NZ_QXDL01000038.1:0-23661 GCF_003574345.1 Calidithermus terrae | reverse complement strand
GCAGTACCGCGTGCCCGCGCCCCAGGGCGGGGGCGTGCCGGGCCCCGGCTTGGCGGGGGCCTGGAAGAGCTGGCCGCAGGCGCTCAGCAGCAGCGCCGCGCCCAGCAGGAGCAGCGAACGCGCCCGCCTCACGGGCGACCCCCGCCCTGGGGCGCGGGCACGCGGTACTGCAGCCCCAGCAGCACCTGGGCGGTGTTGGGGTAGGCGCCGGCGGGCAGCAGGTAGCGGTACTGGCCCTCCAGGAACAGCGCGAGGTGGTCGCCGAGGTGGAGGTTGCCCCCCAGGACGAGCTGGCCCATCAGGTAGCCCTGATCGGCCTTCGCCACGCCCAGGCCGACGCCGGTGTAGCTGTCCACCCGGCCCTGGCTGTAGCGCCAGGTCCCCAGCAGGGAGAGCGAGGCGGGGGTGGGGCCCAGCGGCACGTTGACCTCCAGGCGCACGCCGAAGTTCTCGAGCACGCTGTCGTTGCCGCCGACGATGCCCAGCAGCCAGCCGCCCGCGCCGTCGGTGAAGGCGTAGCCGCCGAAGTAGGCGGGGTTGCGCTGGGGGTTCTGCGGGCCCTGCGGGCCCTGGGCCAGGGCGAAGCTCGCGAGAAGGGAGAGGAGGAACAGGAGACGTTTCATGGGCACGACCTCGTCTGCTACCTGCTGAAGGCTAGGGTGTGCCACGCCCCGCCCAGGGCGTACCCGTAGGCGGGCGTGGGCTGGGCTTGGGCCAGGGCCTCGGGGGCGAAGCCGTAGAGGGTGTCCGGGGTGAGCGCCCACAGGCGGCCCTCGGGGTCGAAGGCCAGGGCCGCGGGCCGCTCGGGGAAGTCCAGGGCGGGGACGGCGGGCTCGCCGTCCTGCCACAGGCCCTCCACCGGGTGCCGCGTGAGCCAGCGGGAGGGCTGGGTCCCCTCCTGCAGCACCCAGAGGTCGCCGCGCGCGTCGAAGGCGATCTTCTCCGGCGCGACGATCCCCCGGGTGAGGGTCGCGGCCGGGCGGGGGCCGGGCTCGCCCAGGCTGGCCTGGGTGAAGCCGTAGACGGCCCCCATGCCCCTGTTGACGGCGGAGGGGCTGAAGGGGGTGGCGACCCACAGGTTCCCCGAGGCGTCGAAGGCCAGGCCCGTGGGGAAGGAAATTCCTCCCTCGAGCGTCTGCACGGGGGCGGGGTCGGCGTCCAGGCCCTCGGCCGCGTAGGCGGTGACGTTGCCGCTCCAGGCGTTGGCGACCCAGAGGTTGCCCTGCGGGTCGAAGGCCAGCGCCGCGGGGCCGACGACACCCCGGGTGATGCGGGCGAAGGGGGCGGGGTCGGGCTGGCCCAGGCCGGCGGCGGCGTACCCCTCGACGACGTCGCCCTGGAAGCTCTGGCGGGCCACCCACAGGTTACCCTGGGCGTCGAAGGCCACGGCGAAGGTCTCGTCGGGCCGCACCAGGACCGGGGCGGGGGCCACGGCCCCGTCGAGGAGGTGGAGCAGGCCCTGGGCCAGCAGCACCTCGTCGTCGGGGCTGGCGTCGGCCCGGCCCGCCAGCCACAGCCGCCCGCCCTGCACCCGCACCGTCACGCTGGCCTGCACCGGGGTGCTGCCGGGCTCGCCCACGACCTGCAGGGTGAGGGTGTAGGCCCGGGCAGAGCCGGCGTTGGCGGCGAACTGAAGGGTCGCGCCCGTGGCCGAGGCCGGCAGGCTCACCGGCCCGGCGTAGGGCTTATGACCGACGCTCACCCCCTGGGGGGGGCTCACGCTGAGGGTGTAGCCCTGGCCCCGGCCGCTCCAGGCCAGCGTCACCTCCCCCCCGCGCAGGGGGAGCTCGGCGGGGTTGGCGGTGAAGCCCTCCAGCACGGGCTGGCCCGGCAGGGGCTCGCCCACGCTGCCCGAGACCCTGAGGCTCAGGGCGAGGGTGGCCTCGAGGGCGCCGCTGCGGGCGGTGAGCCTCAGGGGGTACTCGCCCGCGGCGAGGCTCTTGGGCAGCGCCAGGCTCAGGTTGAGCGGGTAGCTGCCGCCGGCCTCCAGGCTCAGCCTCGACGGCAGCACCCTCGCCCCCGGCGCCCCGCCGAGGCTGAGCTCCACCGCCTGCGGGCCCAGGCCGCCCTCGAGGCTCAGCGTGGCCCTGAAGTCGAGGCTCGCCCCGGCAGCGGCCGCGGGCAGCTCGGGCGCAGCGCCCCAGGTGAGCGCCGCCGGGGGCGAGGGGGCGGGGTCGGGGGTCCGGGTCGCCAGCTGCCCGCAGGCGCTGAGCAGGCCCACCAGGAGAAAGAAGAGTGCACGACGCGTCATCGGGGTCCTCTAGAAATCCCCCAGGCCATGAATACCTTTTGGGGAACGGCAGCACTCTAGCAAAAACGGGGTGAGAACCCGGTGCATTTGCACGGCGGCACGGGGGCGCGGGAGCTCGAGGCCGCCCGACCCCTCGGCCCGCCCCGCCGCCCGGGAGGCCGGCCTAGCGCGGCTCGAGCTCGGCGCGCCGCGGCATGGCGGCGGCGGCGCCCGGGCGGGTGGTAGCCAGCGCGGCGGCCGCGTTGGCGAAGCCCACCGCCTCGGCGGCGGAGGCCCCCTCGCTCAGGGCCACCACCAGCGCGCCGCTGAAGGTGTCCCCCGCCCCGGTGGTGTCAACGGCCCGCACCCGCCGGCCCGCGGCGTGCCCCTCCCCGGCCGCGCCCGCGAAGACCGCGCCCTGCTCCCCCAGCGTCACCACGGCGTTGGCCGCGCGGCCGGCCAGCCGCCGGGCGTACTCGAGGGCCCGCCCTGGGTCGGCGGTGGGCTCGGCCCTCAGGAGCTGGGCGGCCTCGACCTCGTTGACGATCAGCCAGTCGGCCCCCTCCAGCTCCGCCAGGCCCAGCCCCGGCGCGACCGGGGAGGCGTTGAGCGCCACCCGGCAGCCCGCCTCCCGGGCCGCGGCCAGGGCCCGGCGCCAGGCGGGCCGGGGGATCTCGAGCTGGACCACCACCCAGGCCGAGTGGGCCAGGGCCTGCCCGTCGAGGTCCTCCGGCGCGAGGTCGGCGTTGGCCCCCGGGGAGACCAGGATGCTGTTCTGGCCCGCCGCGTCTACGCCGATGAGGGCGAGGCCGGTGGGCCGGGGGCTCCGCTTGACCCGCCCGGTCTGCACCCCCTCCCGCGCGAGCTGCTCGAGGGCCAGCCGGCCGAAGGCGTCCGCCCCCACGGCCGCGACGAGCCCCACGTCGGCGCCCAGCCGCGCGGCGGCCACCGCCTGGTTGGCCCCCTTGCCGCCGAGCCCCACCTGCGCGTCCTCGCCCTGCACCGTCTCGCCGGGCCGTGGCAGGCGGGGCACCCTGACGGCCAGGTCCACGTTCACGCTCCCCACGACGCTGATCACCCTGCCCGCCTCCCCTCGCCGGACAGCGGCCCACCGTGGCCGCGCCTCGGTCAATCGATTTACCTCGCAAGTATGCCGGCCAGGACGCAGGCGCGTCAAGCCCCGGCGCCCGCGCGGCCCGGGCAGAACCGCGTCCCCGTCGGCACGTCGCCGCCATCCGGGCCGCTCCCTGGGCCGCGAGGCCCGGACAAGGCCGGGGGGCCCCACGGCAACCCCGCGGGCGGAGCTTGACAGGGGTGCTCAATCGTTTTAGCATAACCCTCAATGGCGAACGAAACCCCCAACCCCCCGCGGCGGGGGACCGGCACGGCCACCGCCGCCGACGTGGCGAGGCTGGCCGGGGTCTCGGTGAGCACGGTCTCCCTGGCCCTCAGCGGCCGGGGGCGGGTCTCGGAGAAGACGGTCCGGCACGTGCGCTCGATCGCCGAGCAGCTCGGCTACGTGCCCAACGCCCAGGCCAGCAGCCTGCGCCGGCAGGTCACGCACCGCATCGCGCTCGTCGTCCCCGACATCGGCAACCCGGTGTACGTCGCCGTCGCCAAGGCCATCCAGCGCGAGGCCAAGCAGCGGGGGTACTACGTGCTGCTCGTCAGCACCGACAACGTCGAGGGCGCCGACGTCGACGCGCTGCGCCTGTTGCGCAACGGCCACGTCGACGGCATGGTGCTCATCGCCATCCAGCCCTCCGGCGAGCTCGAGCGCCAGCTCGGGCGCATCCACAAGCCCATCTGCGTCATCGGCAAGGTGCCCGGCGGCCTGGGCGTCGACCACGTGGAGGCCAATTCCACCCGGGGCGTGGGGATGGCGGTCGAGCACCTCCTCGAGCAGGGGCGCTCGAGGCTGGTCTTCGTCAACGGCCCCCTCGACACCAACCCCGCCCGGCTGCGGCTGCAGGGCTACCTCGAGGCCGCCCGGCGGGCGGGGCTGGAGGAGCGGGTGGTGTCGTGCGCCTTCACCCTGCAGGGGGGCTACGCGGCGGTCGACGAGGTCCGGGCCCGCTTCCCCGAGGCCGACGCGCTGGTCTGCGCCAACGACCTCATCGGCATCGGGGCCCTCAAGCGCCTGCGCGAGCTGGGGGTGCGGGTGCCCGGGGACGTCGCCGTCACCGGCATCGACGACATCCCCGAGTGCCAGATCTGCAGCCCCACCCTCACCTCGGTGGCGCTGCACGCCGGGGAGCGCGGCCGCATGGCCGCCCAGATGCTCCTCAACCGCCTCAGCGGCGAGGCCCCGGCGGCCCCCCTGCGGGTCGTGGTCGAGCCCTCCCTCGTGGTGCGGGAGTCGACCGGGGGCCGCCCGTGACCCGCGCGCGCCCCGGCGACGGGCGGGCGGCGGTGCCGTGGTGGCTGTTCCTGCCCAGCGTGGTGCCCATCCTGCTGTTCTCGGTGGTGCCGCTGCTGCAGGGCATCTACCTGGGCTTCACCGACTACACGCTGGGGGCGGAGCGGGCCCGCTTCGTCGGGCTGGACAACTTCGCGCGGATGCTGGGCGACACCGCCTTCTGGTCGTCGTTCCGCATCGGCTTCATCTGGACCTTCTCGGTCACGGCGGGGGTGCTGGTGCTGGGGATGACCCTGGCCATGCTGCTCAACGCCAAGCTCCCCTTCCAGGGGCTGGCGCGGGTGCTGGTGCTCATCCCCTGGGCCATCCCCCCGGTGATCAAGGGCCTGATGTGGCGCATGGTCTACCACCCCAGCGCCGGCTTCCTCAACCAGTGGCTGCTGGCGGCGGGGCTCATCGAGTTCCCCGTCAACGTCCTCAGCGACTTCACCTGGGCGCTGCCCGCGGTGATCGCGGTGGGCATCTGGACCGGGCTGCCGCAGGCGACGGTGGTGTTCCTGGCGGGCCTGCAGTCGATCCCCGACGAGCTCAAGGAGGCGGCCATGCTCGACGGGGCGGGGAGCTGGCACGTCTTCCGCCACGTCACGCTGCCGCTGATGACGCCGGTGATCGTGGCGACGGCGGCGCTGGAGCTGATGTGGAACTTCAACGCCTTCGGGCTGGTGTACGTCCTCACCGAGGGCGGGCCGGCCGGCAGCACCAAGCTGCCGATGCTCCTGGCCTACGAGGAGGCCTTCAGCTTCGGCAACATCGCCTACGCCTCGGCGCTGGGCCTGGCGCTGGTGGTGGTGGTGGGCGTGCTGGTGTACTTCGTGGTGCGCAACCAGTACGCCGGCGGGGGCGCGGGGAGGGCGGGGTGAGGCTGGGCCACCGCCTGCGCCACCGGCTGGCCCGCTTCGGCATGAGCCTGCTGCTGCTGGCCTTCATCGCCTTCCTGGCCTTCCCCATCGTCTGGCTCACCTCCACCGCCTTCAAGCCCGCCGGCGAGATCGGGCTGCAGAACCCGGCGCTGCTGCCCCGGCAGCCCACCCTCGACAACTTCCGGGTGGCCGTCGAGGAGAACGGGGTGCTGCGCAGCGCCTACAACACCCTCAAGATCAGCGTGCTCTCGGCGGTGCTCACCCTGCTGGTGGCGCTGCCGGCGGCCTACCTGCTCGCGCGGCGGCGCTCGAGGATGAACCAGGCGGTGACGGTGTGGATCCTCGTCTCCCAGACCTTCCCGCTCATCCTCATCATCGTCCCGCTGTTTTTGATCCTCGGCCGGCTGGGGCTGGTCAACACCCACGCCGGGCTGGTGCTGGTCTACGTGGTCTGGAGCCTGCCCTTCGTGCTGTGGATGCTGCAGGGCTACGTGCGCGGCATCCCGGTGCAGCTCGAGGAGGCCGCGGCGGTGGACGGGGCGAGCCCGCTGGACATCCTCGCCCGCATCATCCTGCCGCTGCTGCTGCCCGGGCTCATCGCCACCGGCCTGTACACCTTCGTCAACGCCTGGAACGAGTTCTTCTTCGCCCTGGTGATGCTCAAGTCGCCCGACCTCGTCACCCTGCAGGTCAGCCTCGCCCGCTTCCGGGGCATCGAGGGGCTGGCCCGCTGGGGGCCGCTGGCGGCGGGGAGCCTGATCGCCATCATCCCCACCCTGCTGGTGTTCGCGGTGATGCAGCGCCGGCTGGTGGGCGGGGTGCTGGCGGGGGGCGTCAAGGAGTGAAGGGGTAGGGGTAAGGAACTGAGGAGGAGGGACCCATGAACAGAAGGCGCTTAGGGTTTTGGGCGGTGCTGGCGGCGGGGCTGCTGGCGGCGGGGCTGGGGCTGGCGCAGAGTAGCGCGCAGCCGGTCAAGCTGCGCTTCGTGAGCCTGGCCTGGCAGACCGACGCGATCAAGGCGGTCAAGGAGGTGGTGGCGGAGTGGAACAGCCGCAACCCCCGCGTGCAGGTGGAGTACCAGCAGGTCGACTGGGGCTCGATCCAGGATTACCTCACCACCTCCTTCCAGGCCAAAAACGTGCCGGACGTGTTCCACTACGAGTCGAACCCGGTGATGGACTTCGGCAACCGCGGCTTCCTGCTCGACCTCGCCCCCCTCATCCCCGCCGAGATGAAGCAGGACATCCTGCCGGGGGCCTGGAAGACGGTCACCGACGCCAAGGGCGCGGTCTACGGCGTCCCCTTCCTGGTCGAGCCGCTGGTGGTGCTGTACAACCGCAAGCTCTTCGCCGAGGCCAAGGTGCCCCTGCCCCGCGCCGACGACGTGTGGACCTGGGAGGACCTGCGCCGCGTGGCCAAGGCCCTGACCAAGGACACCAACAACGACGGGCGCCCCGAGGTGTACGGCTGCGCCATCCCCCTGCGCAACGCCGGCAACCGCATCCTCAACCTCAGCGTGGGCTTCGGCGGGGACTACTTCGCCCGCAGCGGCAACTCCTACTCCGTGAAGGTGGGCAACGAGGAGAAGCAGTTGCTGAGCACGATCCTGGCGATGCTCTACGAGGACAAGAGCTGCACCACCGAGGCCCTGACCCTCGGCAGCGCCGAGGTGATCCCCGGCTTCCTGGCCGGCAAGTACGCGATGATGCCGGGCGTGGGCGCCTTCGTGCGCCAGCAGGTCGTGGAGAAGGCGCCCAAGGACTTCCAGTGGGGCGTGCTGCCGCCGCTGAAGGCCAAGACCCAGGAGCAGGGCAGCGTCTCGCAGACCCTCAGCATCCCCAAGGACTCGAAGTACCCCCGCGAGGCCATGCAGTTCATCGCCTTCTTCCTCAACCGGGGCAACATGGCCAAGCTGGCCGCGGGGGACTGGCTCATCCCCACCCGCGCCAGCAGCACCAAGCTGCCGCCCTTCAACACCAGCGCCAACGGCTGGCGCACCTCGGTGGAGGCGGCGAAGCACCTCACCTTCCCCCTGTGGCAGCAGGTCAACGGCGTCAGCGAGTTCCGCACCCGGGTGCTCAACCCCAAGCTGCAACTGCTCTTCGCCAACCGGCTCTCCCTCGACGACTTCGCCAAGCAGGTCGAGGCCGAGGGCAACGAGATCATCAAGAAGTTCTACCCCTGAGCCGCCGCCGGGCCGGGGGGGCGAGCCCCTGCGCCGTCCCCCCGGCCCGTGAAAGGAGTTAAGCACGATGGCATCGAGCATCTGGGACGGGGCGCGGGGCTGCATCTACGGCGGCGCGGTCGGCGACGCGATGGGCGGGTCCACCGAGGGCTACAGCCCGCAGGCCATCCAGGAGCGCTTCGGCGGCTACGTCACCGACTTCGTGGGGCCCTTCAACCCCGACTGGCAGACCGCCCGCCCCCACGCCCCCTTCCACAAGGGCGACGGGCACATCACCGACGACACCCACATGGTGCTGGCGCTGGTCAACGTCTACGCCGAGGTGCGCGACCACCTCGACGCCTACCACATCGCCGAGCTGTTCGTGCGGGAGATCGCCGACAAGGTGGTCTACATCCCCGAGCTCGAGCGCGAGACCGTGCTGCAGAACCGACTGTTCCACGCCGAGAAGTACCTGGTGCTGCGCCTGCGCCACGCCCACGCCGACCCCCGCGAGGCCGGGGTGGGCAACGTGGTCAACTGCGGGGCGGCGATGTACATGGCCCCGGTGGGCGTCGTCAACGCCGGCGACCCCGCGGGGGCCTACCGCGAGGCGCTGGAGATCGCCGGGGCCCACCAGAGCAGCTACGGCCGCGAGGCGGCGGCGGCGATGGCGGCGGCGGTGGCCGCTGCGCTGCGCCCCAGGGCCACGGCGGATTCGGTGGTGGAGGCGGTGCTCGAGCTCGCCAAGGACGGCACCCGCCAGGCCATCGAGGCCGCCACCGCCGCGGCGCGGGGCTGCCGCGGCTGGCAGGAGGCCATCCCCGTGCTGCGCGAGGCCGTGCGGCCCTTCGACACGGTGGGCGAGAACTACCGCGAGCCGGGGCTCGACGCGCGCCGGCCCTCGCGCACCAAGGCCATCGAGGAGCTGCCCGTGGCGCTGGGGATGCTGGTGGCGACGGGCGGGGACTACGTGCAGACGGTGTACGGCGGCGTCAACTACGGCCGCGACTCCGACAGCATCGCCAGCATGGGCGGGGCCCTCGCCGGGGCGCTGGGCGGCGAGGCCGCGGTGCCCAGGGCCTGGGTCGAGCGCGTCGCCGGCGCCAGCCGCAAGGACTTCCGCGCCGCCGCCGACACCCTGGCGAAGGTGGCGCTGGAGGTGCTGGAGAAGGACCGCCGGCGCTTCGAGGAGCGGATGGCGAACTTCCCCCAGGGGGTCGGGGCGTGAGCGCGGGCGTAGGCGCGGGCGTGCGCGTCACCTGGCTCGACCCCGTCGAGCGCTTCGGCCACGAGCTGCGCCAGTTGCGCGAGGAGGGGGCCGAGGCGGGGGGCCTCGAGGCGCTGTGGGCCTCCCTCTCCCCTGCCGAGCAGCGCCGACGAGCGCTCGAGCTGCTCGACGAGGCCGCCGCCCTCGCCCCGACCGTGCGGCGGGCCCCGGAGCGCGAGGCCTTCGCCGGGGGCCTGCGCGGGGAGGCCGCGGGGCCCTTCCGCCCCGAGGAGCTGCGCGCCCGCCTGCACGCCGCCTGGCTGGGCCGGGCGGCGGGGTGCCTCTTG
The DNA here is from genome assembly GCF_003574345.1 of Calidithermus terrae. NCBI lineage: Bacteria > Thermotogati > Deinococcota > Deinococci > Thermales > Thermaceae > Calidithermus > Calidithermus terrae. The sequence goes on along the minus strand of NZ_QXDL01000038.1, from coordinate 14,431 downwards.
GGCAAGCCGGTGGAGAAGGTGCCCCGCGAGGGGATCCGGGCGCTGCTGGAGAGCGTGGGGGAGTACCCCCTGCGCGAGTACTTCACCGCCGAGGGGGTCCCGCCCGAGCTGAGCGAGCGCTACCCCTGGAACCGCGCCAGCCGCCCCACCAGCCTGCGCGAGAACATCGACGGGATGCCCGAGGACGACGACCTGAACTACACCGTGCTCAACCTCGCGCTCGTCGAACGCTTCGGCGTGGGCTTCACCACCGAGCACGTGGCGCAGGGCTGGCTGGAGATGCTGCCGGCCCTCACCGTCTTCACCGCCGAGCGGGTGGCCTACGTCAACCTGCTCGAGCTGCGCCTGCCCCCCGAGACCGCCACCCGGCGCAACCCCTACCGCGAGTGGATCGGGGCCCAGATCCGCGCCGACCTGTGGGGCTACGTCCACCCCGGCGACCCCGCGGCCGCCGCGCGGGCGGCCTTCCGCGACGCGCGGCTGAGCCACGTGGAGAACGGGATCTTCGGCGCGATGCTGGCGGCGGCCATGATCGCCCAGGCCTTCCTCACGCGCGACCCGGAGGCCGTCGTGCGGGCGGGGCTGGCGGTCATCCCCCCGGACAGCCGCCTGGCCGGCGCGGTGCGGCACGCCCTCGAGCTCGGTCCCGCCGCGCGCCCGTGGGAGGAGACCCTCGACGCGCTGTACGCGGCCTTCGGGCACTACCACTGGGTGCACGCCGTCAACAACGCCGCGCTGGTGGTGGCCGCGCTGCTCTACGGGCAGGGCGACTACGAGCGCTCCGTCACCGCGGCGGTGATGGGCGGCTGGGACACCGACTGCAACGGGGCCACCGTGGGCAGCGTCGTGGGCTTGATGAACGCCGAGGTGCCCGCCAAGTGGACCGACCCCCTGCGCAACCGGCTGCGCACGAGCCTCAAGGGCTTCGACCACAGCCGCTTCGACGACCTGGCCGCGAGGACGCTCGCGGCCGTCCCCGACCGGTACAAGCGCCCATGAGCCGCGTCCTCCTCTTCGTCCCCGCCTCCGACGAGCGCAAGCTCGAGAAGGTCGCTGCCCTCCAGGCCCCCGCCTTCCTGCTCGACCTCGAGGACGGGGTGGCCGAGGGCCAGAAGGGGGCGGCCCGAGCGCTCCTGCAGCGCCTCGCGCCCGCTCTCTACGCGCACAAGCCCTGCTGGGTGCGGGTCAACCCCCTAGACACCGAGCACTTCTACGCCGACGCGCAGGCCGCGCTGTGGCCGGGGCTGCTGGGGGTCAACCTCCCCAAGGTCGAGAGCGCCCTGCAGGTGCAGATCGCCGACTGGTACCTGGGCCAGCTCGAGCGCGAGCGGGGCCTGCCGCCGGGGTCGGTGCGGCTGATGGCCACGGTGGAGACCGCCGTGGGCGTCGAGGCCGCCGAGGCCATCGCCCGGGCCTCGCGCCGCCTGGAGTGCCTGTGCTTCGGCAACGCCGACTACAGCCGCGACCTGGGGCTCGACTGGCCCGCGCCGGGGGGCGAGCCCTACCCGGCGGTCACCGCGGCCAAGGTGAGGCTGGTTCAGGCCTCGGCCTCGGCCGGCCTCGAGGCCCCCCACGACGGCGCCTCGGCCGACTTCCGCGACCTGGCGGCCCTGGAGCGCGAGGCACAGGCCGCGAAGCGGCTGGGCTTCGGCGGCAAGCACGCCATCCACCCCGCGCAGGTGCCGGTGCTCGAGGCGGTCTTCCGCCCCACCCAGGCCCAGGTGGCCTGGGCCGAGCGGGTGCTGGCCCACCACGCCCGCCACCCCGAGCAGGGCGCCTTCCAGCTCGACGGCCGCATGGTGGATGCCCCGGTGATCGCGCGCGCGCGGCAGATCCTCGAGGAGGCCCGCCGGTGAGGCCGGCACCCTCTTCCGACTTAGCCTATGGATACCCCTAACCCTAACCCCTTACCCGAAGCGCCCCTGGAAGGGCTCAAGGTCCTCGACCTCTCCAGCCTCTACGCCGGCCCCCTCATCGCCACCACGCTCGGCGACTTCGGCGCCGAGGTGGTCAAGGTCGAGCACCCCCGCGGCGACGACGCCCGCCGCTGGGGGCTGAGCAAGGACGGCGTCCCCTTGTGGTGGAAGGTGATCTCGCGCAACAAGCGCCTGATCGCCCTCGACCTCCACCGGCCCGAGGACCAGGCCAAGGCCCGCGCGCTGTGCCGCTGGGCCGACGTGGTGATCGAGAACTTCCGCCCCGGGCGGCTGGAGGGCTGGGGCCTGGGCTGGGAGCGGCTGCACGCCCTCAACCCCCGCCTCGTCATGGTGCGGGTCACCGGCTTCGGCCAGACCGGCCCGCGCGCCCAGCAGCCGGGCTTCGGCACCCTGGCCGAGGCCTACTCGGGCTTCGCCTTCATCACCGGGCAGCCCGACGGCCCCCCCACCCTGCCCCCCTTCGGCCTGGCCGACGGGGTGGCCGCGCTGGCCGGCACCTACGCGGTGATGATGGCCCTCTACTGGCGCGACGCCCGGGGCGGGGGCGAGGGGCAGTACATCGACCTCAGCCTCTACGAGCCCCTCTTCAACATCCTGGGCCCCCAGGCCATCGAGTACACCCAGACCGGGGCCGTGCAGCAGCGCGGCGGCAACCGCTCCAGGCGCACCTCCCCGCGCAACACCTACCTCACCCGCGACGGGCACTGGGTGGCGCTCTCGGGGGGCACCCAGGGGGTCGTCGACCGCATGTACCGGGTGATCGGGCGGCCCGAGCTCGCCCAGGACCCGCGCTACAACACCGCCCAGGGCCGCCTCGAGCACGCCGACGAGATCGACGGCTGGCTGGCGGAGTGGATCGGGCGGCACGACCTGGCCGAGGTGCTCGCCCGCTTCGAGGCCATCGAGGCCCCCATCGCCCCGGTCAACTCCATCGCCCAGATCCTGCAGGACCCCCACTACCAGGCCCGCGCCTCCTTCGTGGAGGTGCCCGACGAGGACTTGGGCCGCGTGGTCATGCAGAACGTGGTGCCCCGGCTGAGCCTGACCCCCGGCGCCATCCGCCACCCCGGCCCGGCCACCCCCGACCGCGACCGCGAGTACGTCGAGGGCATCATCCGCCAGTACGAGGAGGCCTGAATGGCGCTGCCGGGCGACTACGCGCAGCGGGTCTACGCCGGGGTGCTGGGCAAGATGATCGGCGTCTTCATGGGCCGCCCCGTCGAGGGCTGGACCTACGCCCAGATCCGCGAGCGCTTCGGCGAGGTGCGGGGCTACGTCAACGAGTCGGTGGGCCGGCCGCTGATCATCCCCGACGACGACCTCAGCGGCACCTTCGCCTTCCTGCGGGCGCTGGAGGACAACGGCTACCCCCGCGACCTGCGCTCGGAGCAGGTCGGCGAGGCCTGGCTCAACTACGTCGTCGAGGGGCGCAGCACGCTGTGGTGGGGCGGGATGGGCAACTCCACCGAGCAGACCGCCTACTACCGGCTCAAGCGCGGGGTGCCGGCGCCGCGCAGCGGCAGCATGGGGCTCAACACCCGGCTGATCGCCGAGCAGATCGGGGCCCAGATCTTCATCGACGGCTGGGCCATGGTGGCCCCCGGCGACCCCGACCTGGCCTTCCGGCTGGCGAGCGAGGCCGCGCGGGTGAGCCACGACGGCGAGGCGGTCCACGCCGCGCAGGCGCTGGCGGTGATGGAGTCGCTGGCCTTCGTCGAGCCCCGCCTCGAGCGCCTCCTCGACGCGGCCGTGGGCTACATCCCCCGCGAGAGCGTGATCCGCCGGCTGATCACCGACCTGCGCGAGCTGCGCGGGCACGAGGGCGACTGGCGCCGGGCGCGGGAGTGGCTCGAGGCCCACTACGGCTACGACCGCTACGGCGGCAACGTGCACGTGGTGCCCAACCACGGGGTCATCCACCTGAGCCTGCTCTACGGCCAGGACGACTTCCTACAGACCCTCACGATCGCCAACACCGCCGGCTGGGACACCGACTGCAACGCGGGCAACGTGGGCTGCTTAATGGGCATCAAGAACGGGCTGGCCGCCATCGACGCCCACCCCCACCTGCGCGAGCCCCTGGCCGACCGGCTCTTCGTCTCCAGCGCCGAGGGCGCGCGCAGCGTCACCGACGCGGCCACCCTGGCCGACGAGGTCGTGCGGGCCGGGCACCGGCTGGCCGGGCTGGGGTGGGAGCCGCCCAAGGGCGGCGCGCAGTACCACTTCACCTACCCCGGCTCGCTGCAGGGCTTCTTCGGCGAGGACGGGGGGTGCGCGCTGGCCAACCCGCGGGGCGGGGCGCTCGAGGTGCGCTTCGGCCTCGACGGCGCGGCCCCCCGCGCGGTGTTCGCCCGCGGCTTCCTGCCCCCCGAGGTCCCCGAGCCCCCCGACGCGCCCTACGCCCGCAACCTGGGCGGCGGCTGGAACTACACGCTGCTGGCCTCCCCGCGCTTCTACCCCGGGCAGGTGGTGCGGGCGCGCCTGCGGGCCGAGGCCCTGCCGGGCACCACCGCGGCGCTGGCCTGCCGCTACTACGACGCCGACGACCGGCTCGTGACGGTGGGGGGCCCGCCCGTGCCGCTGCGGGCGGGCGAGCCCCACGAGCTCGCCTGGGTCCTGCCCGACCACGGCGGCCCCGTCGCCGACGTGGGCCTGCAGGTCGCGGGCCCGGCGCAGCAGGGGCGGCTGTGGCTGGAGGCGCTGGGCGTGGGGGGCGAGCCTTCGGCGCGCTTCGCCCGCCCGCCGGGCCCCGGCGCGGGCAACATGTGGCGCCGGGCTTGGGTCAACGCCGTCCACCGGCTCGACAAGCGCTTCCCCGAGCCCTTCCGCCTGCTGCACATGGAGGGGCTGGGGCTCATCAGCACCGGCAGCCGCGGCTGGCGCGACTACCGGGTGGTGGCCCGCCTGACGCCCTACCTGGCCGAGCAGGCCGGGGTGGCGGTGCGCTGCCAGGGCCTCAACCGCTTCTACGCGGCGGTGCTGCGCAAGCCGGGGCGGCTGCAGATCGTCAAGCACCGCGGTCAGGCCCGCGTGCTGGCCGAGGCCGAGGCGGGGTGGCTCGAGGGGGAGGAGCTCGAGCTGCGGGTGGAGGTGGAGGGCAGCCGGGTGCGGGCCCGGCTGGGGGAGGTCGTGCTCGAGGCCCACGACCCCGAGGCCCCCCTCGAGGCCGGGGGCGTCGCGCTGCTGGTCGAGGAGGGCTGGCTGAGCTGCGAGGAGGTCGTGGTCGGCCCGCTGGAGGGCCGTCCGTCCGCCTGACCGCTCCACCTCCCGCCCGTTGGGACAACTGGACGCGGCCGGCAATCTGCCGGCCGCGCGCTCCACGTATCTGCCCCTCCCGGCAGGGCTAACCCTCGAGCAGCCGCTCGAGCTCCGACAGCAGCTCGTCCACCCGGCGCCCCCGCTCCTCGTCCAGCCTCCGCCGGGCCAGGGCGCGGGCCAGGGCCTTGGCGCGCTCGCCGTAGCGGCCGGGCGTGGGCTGCGGCTCGGCGGCCAGGCGCTCGACCTCCCGGCGGATCTGGCTGAGGCTGAGGCCTTCCCGCACCGCCCGCTGCAGCAGCCGGCCCCGTGCCCGCGCGTCGCGCACCCGGGCGATGGCCCTGGCCTTGGTGTAGTCCAGCCGCCCCGAGCGGATGGCCTCGAGCACCTCCCCCGGCAGCTTGAGCAGGGGCAGGCGGTTGGCCACGAAGGACTGCCAGGTGCCCCGCGCCAGCGCGTTGAAGGTTTGCTCGACCAGCACGGCGTCCGGCTTACCCATAACGTTATGGGTAGCCTTGCCCTTGGCCTCGTTGTCCATCCGGTAAAGCAGGGCCACCACCTCCTCCACCGGATGCTCCAGGCGCAGGGCCAGCAGGCCCAGCACCCCCTCGGTCTCCTCCAGGGGGTTGAGGTCCTCGCGCTGGAGGTTCTCGGCCAGGGCGATGAGCTGGGCCTCCTCGTCGCTCAGGCGGCGCACGACCACCGGCACGTGGCTCAGCCCGGCCTCCAGCGCCGCGCGGTAGCGGCGCTCGCCGGCCACGATCTCGTAGCCCTCCCGGGTCTCCCGCACCAGCAGCGGCTGCAGCACCCCCTGGTCCCGCACCGAGGCCACCAGGGAGCGCATGGCCTCGGGGTCGAAGTAGCGGCGCGGCTGGCCGGGGCGGGGCCTGAGGTCAGCGAGGGGGAGCTGGGTCTCGGGCGCGGCCTTGCGGCCGGCCTCGAGGATCGCCGTCACCGGGCTGGCGTTGCGCATGGGGTGCTTGGCCAGGATGGGGTTGGTCCGTTCCTTCTTGGCGCTCACGAGCGCACCCCTTCCCTGCTGCCGTACAGCGTGTCCATGACGCGGTCCGCCATCTCCTCGAAGACCAGCACCGCGGGGTGGCGCGGGTTGAACAGCGCCAGCGGCTTGGCCTCGACCGTGGCCTTCTTGAAGTCGGCCGCCTGCGGCACCGGGGTGAGCACCGGGCCGCGCTCGGTGAGCTGGGCGGTGAGGGCCTCGAGCACGTCGCGGTCGTGCTGGGTGCCCCGGGCGTACTGCATGGGCACGAAGCCCACCACCTCCAGGTCGGGGTTGAGCTCCTGGCGCACCCCGTCCACCGTGCGCAGGAGCTGGTCGGTGCCCAGGTAGGCCTTGAAGTGGGTCTGAACCGGCACCACCACGTGGTCGGCGGCGGCCAGGCCCAGGACCGCCAGCAGGCCCAGGCTGGGCGGGCAGTCGATCAGCGCCACGTCGTAGGCGGCGCGCACCTCGTCGAGCGCCTTGCGCAGGCGGCCCTCGCGGTTGAGCGCGGAGACCAGCTCCTGCTCCGCCCCGGCGAGCAGGATGTTGGAGGGCACGAGGTCCATCCCCGCCAGGTTCTTATGGATCGGCAGGTTCTCCCGGCGCAGCAGCGCGTCGTAGACGGTGGCCTCGAGGTCGGAGGGCGCCAGCCCTAAGAAGGCGGTGAGCGTGGCCTGGGGGTCGAGGTCAACGAGCAGCACCTTCAGGCCCCGCCGGGCCAGGTGGTAGCCCAGGTTGAGCGTGAGGGTGGTCTTGCCCACCCCGCCCGCCTGGTTGAAGACCGCCACGGTCTTCATGGCCGTCTCCTCGGGGCCGGGCTCGAGCACCGGGATGAGCCACTGCCCGCCCCGCTTCTCGGCCCCCGGGATCTGCCCCGCGCCGGCCAGCCGGCGCACGTAGGCGTCGCTGACCCCGCGGCGCGACGCGTACTCCTCGGTCGTCAGCCAAAGTCTGCGCATGCCCCCACTCTGACACACCCGTAACCGGTTTTACAAGCTTTTCACGTTTTCGTAACCACCCACCTCCCCCTCGCGCACACCCGCGGACCGCCGCCCGGCGGTATAATGCCCCCAACGTCAAACCGAAGTCGACGCCTCGAGGACCCGGCCGGGCGGGGGAGGGGAGAGGGCGAAGCAGGGGTCGAGGAGCCCCGGCCCGCCGCGGTGCATCCGTCACCAGCTGGAAGAATTCCACTCGGTACATCCACGGCGGAAGGTGGTGTGTATGCGGCGATTCTTATTCCCGTCCCTCATCCCGTTGACCCTGTCGGCCCTGTCGGCCCAGGCCCTGCCCCCGGACGTGCCCCCGGACCACTGGGCCGGCGCGGCGGTGGGGAGGGTGCTCGAGGCCGGCTGGATGCAAGGCTTCCCCGGCGGGGGTTTCCAGGGGGATTCCCGGCTCAACCGCTTCCAGCTCGCGACCACCCTGGGCCGGGTGCTCGACACCCTCGGCGCCCGGGAGGAGGCCCCGGCGGCGTTCACGGACGTCAGGGCCGACCACTGGGCCGCGCCCTACCTGGGGCGGGTGGTGGCGGCCGGGCTCGTCCAGGGCTTCCCCGGGGGCGAGTTCCGGGGCACGGAGGAGCTCAGCCGCTACCAGCTCGCCCAGGCCCTCGCCCGGCTCCTGCCCCGCCTGGGGGTGGAGGCCAGGCCCCGCCTCCCCGCCGACGTGCCCCCCGGCCACTGGGCGGCGCCGGCCGTGGGGCAGGTGGTCGGGCTGGGCTGGATGCGGCTGGACTTCGAGGACCGCTTCCAGGGGGGCGCGGCGGTCACCCGCTACCAGTTGGCCTACGCCCTGGCCGGCCTCAGCCGGTCGTTGCCCTTCGCCGCCGCGCCGGTGGCGGCGCCGGCCCCCGCCGGCGCGACGGCCCAGCAGCCCTTCACCCTGCGCCCGCTCGAGCAGCCCGCCCCGTGGGTCTACCTCGGCGGCGGCCCCCTCGAGGCCGAGGCCCTGAGCACGGACAACCGGCACCTGCTGCTGAGGGGCGAGGGCCTGGAGCTGGCGTCCGCCACGCCCCTCGACAGGCCGCTCGCCGCCGTCCACAGGGGCTGGGGCCTCACGCCCGACCTCAAGGAGGTGCTGCGGCTGGGCAAGGAGGGCCCGCGGGCCTACGGGGTCATCGGCCAGCCCGGCGGGGTGCTGCCGAGGGTGTTCGGCCAGGGCAACGGGGGTTCGGGCGGCGTGGTGGCGCTCGACCCGAGCGGCAACTACCTCGCGCTCATGAACTCAACCCCCCTCTGCCTGCCGGACTGCGCGAGCGCGCGGGGCTCGAGGGCGCTGCGCCTGGTGCTGCTGCTGACCAACCCCGTGGGCCTGTACGCCGAGCACGCCTACGCGCTCGACGCCCCCGGCAACCGCCTCGCCGGCCTGGCCTGGCCGAAGCCCGGGACGCTGCTGGCGAGCGAGCAGGGCGGGGGGAAGACCCGCATCTACCGCCTCGAGCTCGGCGGGGCCACCGACCTGGCCTTCAGCCCCTTCGACGAGCCGCAGGGCGCGCTCGAGGCCGTCCCCGGCGCGGGCGTGCGGCCGGTGCTCAAGGAGCGGGTGCTCGAGCTGGAGGGGGAGTACTGGGGCCTGGCCTGCCTGGGGGAGCGCTTCTACCTCCTGCGCGAGGGCCGGGTCTTCGAGGTCGTGCCGGGGCAGGCCCTCGTGCGGTGAAGCCCCGCGGGAGCCGCGTTCCACGTGAAGCGCCCCCGCCGGCGGGCTATCGGAATACTCGGCCATTTCGCCGGAGCAGGTATCGGAACACTCGGCCATTTCCGGGGGGCACTATCGGAATACTCGGCCATTTGAGGGGGTATCGGAATACTCGGCCAGTGTGCTCGAGGCCCCTATCGGAATACTCGGCCATTTCACCCGGCGGCCCGCCGGGCAGCGCACGAATTAAAGCGTCAGGGATTGATTAATTCGAAGTGTTCCTTGTCGGCCCGGGGCGCTCGAGGCCCCTATCGGAATACTCGGCCATTCCGGGGCCCGAATTATCGGAACACTCGGCCAAACCGGGCGGCGGGCTATCGGAATACTCGGCCATTCGGGCGGGGGAGGTATCGGAACACTCGGCCGTTTCAGGGCCCGAATTATCGGAATACTCGGCCACTTTAACCACCCCCCTATCGGAACACTCGGCCATTCGGGCCGCCAAAGTATCGGAACACTCGGCCGTTTCGGGGCTTAAATTATCGGAATACTCGGCCAAACCGGCGGGGAATTCGCGTGCAGCACGGTGCCTGCGCGCGGGGCTTGATGATGACATTTAATTCAATTGTTTTAAAAGAATTCAGGTCTTAAAAAATCATCATCAGGACCTCGCGCGCGGCGGCCGGCCCGGCGGAGCCGGTATAATCGGGGGCAATGGCACGAAAGAACGCGAACGAGGGCAGCGAGATCCGGCGCTTTGACGAGGCCAACGTGGCGCGGCTCGGGCTGATCAGCATTCAAGAGCGCATTCCCCCCGACTTCACGAGCTGGACCATCGACTTCAACGTCGACGGCCGCCAGGCCCGGCTCTCCTGCGTGGCGGTGGCCGAGCACGGCGGCGTCCCGCACGGCCTCGACAACGACGTGAGCTTGGCGCTGATCACGCTGTACCAGGAGGCGGGCAGCCCCGAGGACGGCACCGTCGTCGCCACGGCCTACCGCATCCTCTCCCTCATCGGCTGGGACACCAGCGGCCACTACTACCAGGCCCTCAAGGAGAGCCTCGAGCGCCTGACCACCGCGACCTTCACCGCCAGCGAGGCCTGGCGCAGCGGCAAGAAGTGGACGACGGTCAAGTTCCGCTACATCGACCGCCTGGAGTACACCAGCGAGGACGACAAGCTCGGCCTCTCCGGGCACAGCGTGCTCAAGATCCGGCTGGCGCGGGAGATCGTGGAGTCAATCCGGGCCAAGTACCTCAAGCCGCTCGACCTCGAGTTCCTCACCAGCCTCGACCGGCCCCTCACCCGCGCTCTCTACCGGCTCCTCGACGCGCAGCGCGTCTCGCCCGACGGGGGAGAGGTGACGCAGTTCCGCACCAACATCGTCGAGTGGGCCAAGGCCTGCAAGATCGTCGACCAGACCCCCAGCCGGGTGCGGCGCACCCTCGAGGGCGCCCACGCCGAGCTCGTCGAGCGCGGCTACCTCTCGGGGGTCGAGTACGAGGGGAGGGGGCCGAAGCAGGAGGTGATCTACACCTTCGCCAAGCAGGCGGCGATCCCCGAGGAGGCCAGGGAGGTCGTCGCCCGGCTCGGCCGCTACGGCGTGGCCCGCCCGGTGGCCCACAGCCTCATCGGCGCCTACGGGCTGAGCCGCGTCGAGGAGCGCATCGCCCGCTTCGAGGCCATCCTGCTCGCCGGCTACGCCCCGCGCAACCGCGCCGGCTTCCTCGTCGACGTCGTGCGCGACGACGAGGGCAAGTACACCGACCCCGAGGGCTTCGTCTCGCGCAGCCGCCGCCTGGAGGCCGACGCGGCCAAGGCCAAGCGCGCCGAGGCCGCCCGCCGGGCCGAGGAGCGCAAGCAGCAGCAGGCCGACGCCGAGTGGGACGCCCTCGACCCCAAAGGCCGGGCCACCAAGGCCATCCGCATGCTCACCCTCATCCTGGGCAAGCACGTGCCCATCCGCTACTACAGCGGGCTCATGGAGGCCTTCGAGGCCGGCAAGATGGACCCCCGCGAGGTCACCGAGGCGGCGGTCAAGGCCCAGGTCGAGCTGCAGCTCGGGCCCTTCACCCAGGAGCTGATGCGCGTGTTGGACGGCCTGGGGGCGGGCTAGGGCCGGCCCGCCGTCTGTGACAGAACCGGGGAAGGCCGGGAGCTGTTACGGCAGGGTGTGTGCCCTCCAGGACGAGGTTTGCCAGCCGTTCACCGAGAAGCAACTGGTGCAACTTGGCGGGGCGCTACGCCTTGCTCGAGGGCCCCAGCGGCCTGCCCTTGTAGAGCCCTGAGGCCCTGATGTCGCCCTACTACTCCCGCCGGGCGGCGATCTCCTCGAGCGTGCGGCCGCTCAGCACCGAGCGGGGCTCGTCGCGCACCGGGTCGCGCTGCGCGCTGGCCTCGGGGTCGTCCGTCTTGATCAGCAGCCAGTGGTTCTCCCGGGGCCGGAAGCGGACGAGGGCGTAGCCGCCCCGCAGCTTGTGGCCTTCCAGCCACACCTCCACCCGCCCCCGCTCGAGGGCCTCCCGCATCGACAGCGGCGGCTCCCGCTCGGCCAGCAGGTTGCGGTAGGTGCCCCGGTCCCACACCAGCACGGTGCCCCCGCCGTACTGCCCCGCCGGGATCACCCCCTCGAAGTCGGCGTAGCCCAAGGCGTGGTCCTCGACCATGACCGCCAGGCGCTTGTCCTTGGGGTCGGCGGAGGGGCCCTTGGGGACGGCCCAGGACTTCAAGACCCCGTCCACCTCGAGGCGGAAGTCGTAGTGCAGGCTGCGGGCCGCGTGCTTCTGGACGACGAAGATCGGCGGCCCCGCGGCGCCGTGGGCCTCCCCGGCCCGCTCGGGGGCGCGGCCGAAGTCCCGCTTGCGGCGGTAGGCCTCGAGCGGGGGCTTGCGCTTGGTGCCCATGCACCTTTCAGGATAGCGCCCGGGCGGAGGAGGCTGATGAAGCCGCCCCTCCGCGGGCGGGGCCGTTCAGCGGCCCGGGTCTCCGGCCACGGCGGGGTCAGGGCCCAGACGCCCGGCCTCGAACAACACCCACGCCCCGCGGGGTTCCATCGGGGCCAGGCGGACATGCCCGCCCTCGACCACGTAATCCTGGCAACGCAAGGCTTCGATGAGCCGGGTTCCCTCGGTAAAGCTCACCGGAAGGGCGAGTTGGCGGGGAACCCGGGTGTTGTTGAGCACCACCAGCGCCCGTTCCCCGCCCAGCACCCGGTAGAAGGCGAACACCCGGTCCTCGGCGTAGGCCACCTCGAAGGCGCCCCGCCTCAGCACGAGGTGCGCCCGGCGCAGGGCCAACAGTTGGCGCACGGCGGCGCGGACCTCCGGCTTCCAGCGCTCCGGCTCCCAGACCATCGGGCGGCGGCAGTCGGGGTCGTTGCCGCCCTCCATCCCGTTCTCGTCGCCGTAGTAGAGCATCGGGGCGCCGGGGTAGGTGAGGAGGAAGGTGAAGAGGAGCTGCACGGCCTCGCGGTCGCCGCCGCACTCGGTGAGGACGCGGGGGGTATCGTGGCTGCCCAGGAGGGTCAGCATCCCCCACTCCGAACCCTCGGGCAGCCGCTCGCGCAACAGGGTGAGGGCGCGGGCGAAGCTGTCGGCGGCCAGGGCGTTCTTGAGGAAGAAGTCGAAGAGCAGGTCGCGCAGCCGGTAGTGCATGGCCCCGTCGAAGGTGTCGCCCTGCAGGAAGGGCCAGGGGTCGCGCCACTCCTCGGCCACCAGGTAGGCCTCGGGGTAGCGCGCCTTCACCGCCTGCCGCAGCCGCCGCCAGAAGCTGGTCTCGACCTCATAGGGCACGTCCATGCGCCAGCCGTCGATGCCGCGCCCCAGCCAGTGCAGCACCACCTCGTGCACGAAGGCTTCGACCTCTGGGTTCCTGGCGTTAAGCCGGGGCAGCCAACCCACCCCGCCGCAGGTGGCGTAGTTGGGCAGCTCCGGCCGCAGGGGGTAGCCGTAGGGCATGAACCAGTCGCGGTAGGGTGAGCGCTCGCCCTTCTCGAGCACGTCCTTGAAGGGCGCGAAGCCCACACCGCAGTGGTTGAACACCCCGTCGAGCACCAGCCGCATGCCCCGCTTCTTGACCCCCCGCACCAGGCGGTCGAAGGCGGCGTCGTCGCCGAAGTGGGGATCAATCTGAAAGTAGTCGTAGGTGTCGTACTTGTGGCTGGTGGCGGCCTTGAAGACGGGGGTCAGGTAGAGCGCGTTGCACCCTAAGTTGGCGACGTAGTCCAGGCCCTCGATGACGCCCTCGAGGTCCCCCCCGAGGAAGCTGTCGCGGGTGGGGGCTGTGCCCCAGGGCTCGGTGCCGGGCGGGTCGTTGGCGGGGTCGCCGTTCCGGAAGCGCTCGGGGAAGATCTGGTAAAAGATGGCGTCTTTAACCCAGTCGGGGATCTGCACGGCGCTACTCCTTGAGGCCGGTGTTGGTGATGCCGGCGATGAACTGCCGCTGCGCGGCGAGGAAGGCCAGGACGGCGGGCAACGTGACGATGGTGGCGGCGGCGCTGAGCAGCGTCCAGAACACCCCGTACTGCCCCTGGAACATCGCCAGGCCCACCTGCACGGTGCGCATGTCCGGCGAGTTGGTCACGATCAGCGGCCACAGGAAGTCGTTCCAGGCGAAGAGGAAGGAGAAGATCGCGCTGGCCGCGATCACCGGGGTGGACAGAGGCAGCACGATGCGGAAAAAGATGGTCAGGCGCCCGGCTCCGTCCATCAGGGCGGCTTCCTCGAGCTCTCTGGGCAGCGAGAGGAAGAACTGGCGGAAGAGGAAGATCGCGAAGGCCGAGACCGCCCGCGGGACGATGAGGGCGTTGTAGGTGTCGATCCAGCCCAGCCAGTTCACCACCAGGAAGCTGGGGATGAGGGTCACGGGGAAGGGGATCATCATGGTGCCCAGCACCCCGAAGAACAGCAGGTCGCGCCCCGCGAAGCGCATCCGGGCGAAGGCGTAGCCGGCCATGGCCGAGAAGAGGGTCTGGGCGAGGACGATTCCCACGGTCATCACCGCGCTGTTGAGGAAGAAGCGGGGGAAGGGCGCAGCCTGCCAGGCCTTGGCGAAGTTCTCCCACTGGAAGTGCGCCGGGAACAGCAGAGGGGGCTGGTATAGCGCGCTCTCGGGCTTGAGCGCGGTGGTGAGCATCCACAAGAAGGGCATGGCCGAGAGGAAGGCCCCGCCCGCGAGCAGCAGGTGGACGAGGACGGTCCGCAGCGCCCTAGCCTTCACCCTGCCCCCCTCCCCGGGTCAGCCGGAACTGGACCACGGTCACGGCGAAGATCAGCGCGAACATCACGTAGGCCACGGCCGAGGCGAAGCCCAGCTCGCTGTAGCGGAAGCCCTGCCGGTAGAGGTAGTAGCCCAGCACGTCGGTGCCCCCCAACGGCCCGCCCGAGGTCATCACGTAGACGAGGTCGAAGACCTGGAAGGCGTCGATGAGGGCGGTGACGACCAGGAAGAAGGTGGTGGGGGCGAGCAGGGGGAGGGTGATGTGGCGGAACTGCTGCCAGGGGCCCGCCCCGTCGAGCTGGGCCGCCTCGTAGTAGGCCCTGGGGATGCCCTGCAGGGCCGCCAGGTAGACCACCATGTTGAAGCCCACCCGCTTCCACACC
>NZ_QXDL01000379.1:0-1937 GCF_003574345.1 Calidithermus terrae | reverse complement strand
CTCCCCGCCCTCCCCGAGTGGCGCCTGGAGGACGGCAAGGCCAACCTGCGCGCCCTCGCCGAGGCCAGCGGGGGCCGCCTGCTGGAAAGCCTGGACGAGCTGCGTTCCCTGCCCCGGCGCAAGGGCCTCGAGCTGCGCTGGCTGCTGGTGGGGCTGGCGCTGGGGCTGTTCGTGCTGGAGCGTTACCTCGAGTGGCGGCGGGTGGCGGGGGGGGTGCGCCGAGCGCCGATGGCCGCTGGCTGATGGGCGAGCGCTGAGCGCGGGTCGTACGTCGTACGCAAGACGCAAGACGTACGACGTAAGACGTACGACGTAAGACGTACGACGCAAAACGCAAGGCGCTCTCGACGAGCCACACGCCGTGAGCCTTCATGCTTCCTCTCACCTCCTGCTGAAGTTCGCGCGGCTTCGGCTTGCTATCCTGGAACGGATGCGCTGGAAAAGCTTGTTGTTGCTCGTGTTGCTCCCGGCCTGTAGCTGGGGGGAGCGGATTCCTTCGGAGGTGAAGCTCAGCTATTCGGGCAGTGGGCAGTTCTGGCTGGGGGTGCCGCACAACGCGGCGTGGGAGCTCACGCCTGCGGAGCCCTCGAGCTGGCTCGAGCTCACCCCCCGCAAGGGGCTGGGGCCGGCGCAGATCCAGGCCCGCACCCGGGGGGACCGGCTGCCGGAGGCCGCCCTCCTGGAGACCGCCTACCGGCTCAGCGGCGACGTCGAGGCCACGCTGCGCTTCCGGCAGCCGCAGGTGCGCCTGACGGGGAGGGTGGTCTCGGCGGCGGCCCTCGCCCGCCCCGGCAAGCTGCCCGCTGCGGGGTTGCGCCCCCGCTTGGCGCCGGCCCCCACGGGCGAGGTGCTGGTGAAGCTCAAGCCGGGCCGCTCCCTGCGGCTGGCCGGGCTGCGGCTGCTCAACTTCGACCCGCGCTCGCGGCTGGGGAAGCTGCGCTCGAGCGACCCCCGCCTCCTCGAGCGCCTGCGCGCCGACCCCGCCGTGGAGTGGGCCGAGCCCAACGGCTGGGTGCAGGCGCAGGGCGAGCCCGCCGACGAGCTCTACCCCCAGCAGTGGTACCTGCGCTCGACCGGCGCCCGCTTCGCCGACCAGGCCGCCTACGCCCGCACCGTGACGGTGGCCGTGATCGACACCGGCGTGCGCTACGACCACCCCGACCTCGCCGGGCGGCTGGTCCTGCCGGGCGAGGGCGCCTACGACTTCGTGGAGGCCGACCCCGACCCCACCGACCCCGGCGACACCCTCAACCCCGGATTCGGCAGCCACGGCACCCACGTCACCGGCATCGTGACGGCCCGCAGCGGCCCCAACGCCCTGCCCCCCGAGTGCTACGAGGGCGGCCAGCCGGTCTGCTCGCCCAGCGGCACGGTGGGCGTGGCCTGGAGCGCCCCGGTGCGGGTGCTGCCCGTGCGGGTGCTGGACCAGAACGGCAACGGCACCTTCGAGGCCGCCGCCGCCGCCCTCCGCTACGCCGCGGGCCTCCCGGTGGAGTGGGAGGGCCAGACCCTGCAACTGCCCGAGCCGGCCGGCGTGATCAACCTCTCGCTGGGCGCCCTGCAGCGCTCGCAGGCCCTGTGCGACGCGGTGGCCGAGGCCGTGCAGCAGGGCGTGCTGGTGGTGGCTGCCGGGGGCAACTGCCAGGACACCAACCCGGGCGCCCCCTTCTACCCCGCCTCCTGCCCGGGCGCTTTGGGGGTGGGGGCGACCGACCTCGAGTTCCGCCCCGCCTACTACAGCCAGCAGCACGCCGCCATCGCCGCCAGCGCCCCCGGCGGCGACACCCGCACCGACGACGCGCGCGGCATCCTCTCGACCACCTGGAACTTCGTCGCGGGCCGCCCCACCTACGCCTTCTACATGGGCACCTCCCAGGCCACCCCGCAGGTGAGCGCGGCCCTGGCCCTGCTGCTCGCCGCCGACCCCGCCCTCACCC
>NZ_QXDL01000378.1:0-1960 GCF_003574345.1 Calidithermus terrae | reverse complement strand
CCCCCTGCCCTTCCCCCAGCTCCTCCTCCGGCCCCGCAAGTGGCGGGGGGACAGCCAGGGCCGCCCGGTCAGCCGGACGGCCTTCGTGGAGGCGCTGCACGCGCTGTTCGAGCTCTCGGGGGTGGCGGGGCCGCCGGGGCCGAGGCTCTTGTGGTGGGCGGTGCGGCGGCTCCTGGGGCAGGGGCTCTCCCCCGCCGAGGTCGCCCGCCGGGTGGCCATGCCCACCCTGCCCGCCATCCTCCGGGGGGAGGCGTAGGGAATGGGGAAGGGAATCGCCGGCAGAGGCCGGCTTCGGGGCCTGTCGCGCCCTTCACGGACGTTGCCTCCCATCCGGGAGGCAACGGTGCCGTGCAGGACAATGCAATCGGGCTGTGAAAGGCTCAGCAATTGGGAAGAGCGCTCTAGGGCAGCCGGGCCTTGAGCCCCAAGACCTCGACCGGGGTGTCGCTGTCGTCGGCGGTGCCGTCGCCGAGCTGGGCCGAGGTGTTCTTGCCCCAGGCGAAGACGGAGCCGTCGGAGCGCACCGCGAGGGAGTGCTCGGCGCCCCGGGCCACCTGGCGCACGTCCTTGAGCCCGGGGACCCTGGCCCACCTGCCCCCTATGCCGCCCAGGCGCCAGACCTCCCCCGCTTCATCGACCGCGAGCAGCACCGCCCCCGACCCCGCGACGAAGCGCACGGCCGGGCCGGGCCCCTCGAGGGGCCGGACCTCGAGGGAGGCCAGGGGGTCGGAATACCACAGGCGCCCGTCCTCGCCCAGCAAGACCGCGTAGGTCCGGTCATTGTAGGTATCGGGGGGCGTCCGCAGCCGCGCCACCTGCACCACGCGCGGCGAGGCCACCGCCAGGGGCTCCGGGCGCAGGGAGTCGGGGGACGAGCGCGAGTCCAGGCGCCAGGCCCGGCCCCGGGCATCGATCGCCACCAGGGTTGCGAAAGGGCCGTTCCGGTAGAACGTCCACACCGCCACCGGCTGCTGCAGCTCGCGGTCGCCGACCCGCAGGCGCTGGAGCCGTGCGTCTTTCGAAGGGTCGAAGAGCCACAGGCCGCCGTCGGGCTTGACGTAAACCACCGTGTCGTAGCCCGTCGCGTCGGCGAAGACCACGCCGGAGTCCACCCGCCGCCGGGTCTTGAGGTCGCCGGACACCCAGACGAGGGCCCCGTCCTCGGTGACCACCGCGAGGCCGCTGTCCGCGGCCGCGAGGGAGCGGGCCCCGCGCACCCCGTCGAGCTGCACCGGGACCGCGCTCTGAGCGTCCTTCACCTGGCCCCACCACCACACGGTGCCGTCGCGGGCCACCGCGGCCGAGAAGGAGCGGCCGCCGGCCAGCGCGTAGCCGAGGTAGCCCTGGGGCTTGGGGAGCACCGTCACCACCGCCACCGCCCGCCGGGCGGGGTCGGCGGGGTCGAGGGCGGTGACGGTGTAGCGGCCGGGCTCGGCGGGCGCGGTGTAGACCGTGGCGCGGCCGCGCGCCGGGTCCACCGTGCCGCCGGAGGCCTCCCAGGCCACCTCCTCGGGGGCCGCGATCTCCAGCCGCTCCCCGGCGAACACCGTGGCCGCCGGGGGCGTGAGGCGGAGGGACTGGGCGCTGGCCACCGTGCCCTTCACGGGCAGGCAGGCGATCAGGAGGGTCGCGAGGAAAGGGATCAGGGTCGTAGGTCTTTTCATGGGTCTCACGGGTCTCACGGGTCTCACGGGTTCACGCGGATCAGGGGGGCATCGGCCCTGCGGCCGCAGCCGGCGGCAGGGCTCCTTTGGGGGCTTGACGCTTGACGCTCGGCTCGATGGCCGGAGGCCTTGGGAAGGGGCGACGGGTCTTTCATAGCGGTTTCTGTCGGGTTTGTCGGGCTTTCCTGTTGTGCATTTCCTGTTGTGCATTTCCTGTTGTGCACAGGCATTCGGCCAGCAGTATAGCCGCTTTCGCGGGGGAGAGGGGGAGGGGCTGGAGGGCTGGAGGGCTGGAC
>NZ_QXDL01000377.1:0-1963 GCF_003574345.1 Calidithermus terrae | reverse complement strand
TCACCGGCCGCCAGCTCCCCGACCTCGCCGCCACGCCGATGTTGCGGCTCATGGTGGCGGCGAGGTCGGGGAGCTGGCGGCCGGTGAAGTCGAGGGTCTTGAACTGGCCGCTGAGGCTGCCCGGCCCGGAGCGGTAGAGGTTGAGCGGGGCGGTGGTGACGACGGCGAGGACGCGGCTCGTGCCCGCCGGCTCGACGGCGCGGAAGTTGAAGCTGCCCACCTTGCGCCCCGGCACCTCGACGAGCTCGTTCTCCTCGACGCGGTTGTCGGCGTTGAACTCGTTGGGGAAGATCACCGTGAGCTTGCCGTCGGCGCCGAGGTCGATGAGGTTGAGGTAGCCCGGCTTGGAGCTCACCAGCCGGAAGCTCACCTCCTCCCCCAGCTTGTAGGTGCGGCTGGGCTTGTTGGCCGCGATCTCCACGCGGAACTGGCTGTTGCGCAGGATGCGGTCGAGGAGTTCGGCGGGGGTGGCGGCCTGCTCGACCGCGCCGGTGTAGGGCTGGGCCGGGGTGGCGGGCTGGTCCAGCTTGCCGAAGGCGTAGATGTCCTTAGCCAGCCAGGCCGGGGGGCCGTCGAGCTGGGGGGTGTGGGGGAGGTAGCGCGGCAGGCGGCTCACCGCCAGGCGGATGGCGTCGGCGCTGCGGTCGCGCAGTTGCAGGAAGGAGAGGCTGGCGCCCTGCTGCATCACCAGGGTGTAGAGCGCCTGGGTGAAGGCGCTGCCCTGCCCCACCGCCAGCGCCCCCAGCGCCACCTCGTTCTGCGCGGCGGCGCTGAAGCTGATGATGCGCGGCCCGGCCTTGTCCTGCTCGACCCCGATGGAGCGGACGTTAACCGGCTTGGCGCAGGCGGGCTGCTGGGCGGGCTTGGGCCACAGCTTGCCCTCGAGCTCCCCGAACAGGGCCGACTTGGTGGCGGTGCCGCTGAAGCAGCTATCCAGGATCACCCAGATCTCGCCGGCCGCCACCTTCTGCAGCAGCCCGTCCACCTCGTCGTCGCTGACCACCCGCCCGTCCTGCCCCACGATGGCCTCGTCGCAGCCGTCGTCCTCGTCGCCGTTGAGGTCGCGCAGTTGGGTGCCGTGGCCGCTGAAGTAGAAGATGGCGCGGTCGCCGGCCTCGGTGCCTTTAACCAGCCACTCGTCGGCGGCCTTGAGGATGCCCTCGCGGGTGGCCTCGCGGTCCTTGAGCAGCCGGACCTGCGCGGGCCGGAAGCCGAGCTTGAGGGCCACCTGGCGCATGAGCTCGAGGTCGCGGTCGGGGCCGGGGAGGGGCTTCTCGTACTCGCGGATGCCGATGATCAGGGCCCGGTCCTCGGCCAGGGCCGCACTCCCCAACGCCAGCGCCAACACCGCCAATGCCCATCGCCTCATACGCCCCGCCTCCTGTAATGCGCTCGTGCAGCCCATTGTGGGCCGCCCAGGGTTAATCCGGCGTTACACGTTCGCTGCCATTATCGCACCCGGGCCACCGGGAAGTCCTCCCCCACGAAGCGCTGCTGGGGGATCTGCTGGTTCTGGGTCAGCTCGCGCACCCGGCGGCTGACGTAGGCGAAGAGCTGGCTCGAGGTCACCATCCCGCTGCCGTCGGCGGCGCCGCCCTCCAGCGCCTCCAGCAGCGCCTTGGTGAAGGCCCCGTTGCCCCAGTCGGGCTTCTCGAGCGCCGGCTGCCCGCCCCGCGAGGCCGCCATCACCAGCCGGTCGCCCGAGCCCGCCGCCAGGCTCTGCACGAAGCGGTCGGGGTCGGGGTTGTTGCTGCGCCCGCCCACCACCGCCCCCGAGTAGCAGGTGTCGATGAAGACCATCACCCGGCCGCGGGTCTTGCTCACGAAGTCCTCCACGTCCGACTGGCGCAGCGAGTCGCTCTCGAGGTCGCTGAGGCGGCTGTTGTACATGGGGATAAGGTAGACCTGCCCGTCGTTGAAGCCGTGGCCGGAGAAGAAGAGGATGGTGGTGTCGGCCTCGCCG
>NZ_QXDL01000376.1:0-1968 GCF_003574345.1 Calidithermus terrae | reverse complement strand
CGCTAAGCCCCCTCCCCCACCCGCCGCGCGATCAGCAAAGTCTTGTCGTCGTCGGTGCGGGCCTCGACGCGCTCGGAGGCAAGTTCTTCGCGCAGGGCGGCCTCGAGCGCCCCCACCTCCCCCTCCCGCGCGGCAAAACGGTGCAGCGCCTCGAAGAAGGGGGCGTGGGGCCGCCCCTCGCGCAGGTTCAGGGCCAGGCCCTCCAGCCCGTCGGTGAGCAGCACCAAAGCCTCGAGGTCGCCGCAGGGCCCGACGAAGCTCGAGGCGTGGCGCTCGGGCTCGCGCACGGTGAGGAACACCGTCTCGTTGGCGTACTCGCCCTCGTTGGGCCGGGTCAGGCGCTCCCAGCACCCCCCGCGCCGCGCCACGACGGCCCCGTCGCCCAGTTGGACCGCGCCCAGCCGCTCCCCGTCGCACGCCGCCAGCAGCAAGGTGGTGGCGTACTCGCGGAAGGGCCGGCCCTGGTAGTAGGCCTCGGCCTCGAGCACCGCCCGGGCCGTGCGCAGGGCGCGGTTCAGCGCCTCGCCCCAGTCGAGCGAGACCTCGACGAGGCTGTCGTGGAGCGCGCCCAGGGCCGCCTCCACCGCGATGCGGGCCCCCTCCCCGCCCAGCAGCGCCGAGCCGGCCCCGTCGGCCACCGCCAGCAGCAGCAGCTCGCCCGCCTGCCGGTGGCCGTGCGCGTCGTCGCAGCCCCGCCCGGCCTGCCGGTGGCTGCTGCCCTCCACCGACGCCCCGATCACCCGCCAGCTCAAGGCCCTGCCCCCGGGGCTCAGGTGTCGATCACGCCCCAGTCCTTGGGGGGCTCCAGGCGCAGTTGGTCGCCCACGCGGCTGCTCGAGACCTGCTGCAGGCTGTTGGAGAGCCAGCGGAACATCTCGGCGAAGTGGCCCACGTCCTTCAGCCGCACCGGGGCGTTCTTGCGCGCCACCTGGCGCAGCACGTCGAAGTTGGCCCCGTCCACGCCCACCGCGAAGACGATCACGCCCTTGGCCGCCTCCTCCTGGGCGAGCTGCTCGGCGGCGGCCTGCCACTCGTCGTTGGGCTCGCCGTCGCTGAAGAGGAAGAGCCAGGGGCGGTAGTAGCTCACGCCGTTGGCCCGGTACTCCTCCTTGCGGGCCTTGATCAAGGCCAGCGCGGTCTGGATGGCCTGGCCCATGGGGGTGTTGCCGCTGGCCTGCAGGGCGGGCGGGGTGAAGTTCTCGACCACGGTGGGCATCTGCGCCACCCGCACCCCCCCACCGAAGGTCACCACGGCGGGCTCGACCCGCTTGGCGGCGAGGGGGTTGGCGGCCAGGTCGTCGCGGAAGCGGCGCAGACCGGCATTGAGCTCAGCGATGGGGGCGCCCTGCATGGAGCCGGAGCTATCCAGCACCAGCACGCACAAGGCCCTGGGCTCGGGGTTGTCGGCGAACTCGTCGCCCTCGAAGATACCGCTCATCACACACCTCCCGGACACGGGGCGGTGCGCCCCGTGGGTTTATGCCTGAGCCTCGAGACGCACGATAGCAGAAAAGCCGGGGCAATGGCGGCAGTACCGGTACAGGCCCGATCAGTCGGGGCCGAAGATGTTTTCGTAGTTCCTGATGCCCGCTTCCAGGTGCTTCTTGACGATGAGGAGCATCTGCTCGAGGCGTTCTGGGGATAGCCTGCGCCGGCCATGCTCTTTGACGAACTTACCCAACGATTATTTCACTGCTATAGCTAATTCACGGAGAACTCTATCAGGTGCTGAGCCAACGGATTGGTAACAAGTTATTGTGAACGACTTATTCTCGTCTGGGCTTCTGAACTGAACCTGACCTGCTTGCATGACAACCTCACCCGTTCTTTCCCTAAGCGGTGTGACGACTCCCCGTTCTGAAGAACGGGGCTTCGCGGTTCTCACGGGACGGCCCACGCCGTACCCATCCCCGCAGGCTCCGTCCGAGCCCATCTGCGGTCGGGTGCACGCCCCGACCTGGCCAGGAT
>NZ_QXDL01000375.1:0-1971 GCF_003574345.1 Calidithermus terrae | reverse complement strand
GTCCACCTCCGAGCGGTCGGGCTGGGGCAGGGTGCGGGTCTCGGCGAAGCGGGCCAGGGCGGGGGCGGCGCTCGAGAGCCCCCCCACCGCCTGCCCGCCCAGCACGGCCTGGGCGGCCCGGTCGGCCTCACCCTCCCCGCGCTCGCCGGCCAGGGTGAGGGGGCCGGGGGCGGGTGAGCTGCCCTGCTGCACCACGTGGGCCAGCTCGTGGGCCAGCAGGCCGCGCCCCGCCGGGCTGTGCGGCGCGTACTGCCCCTGTGCGAAGACCACGTGTGAGCCCACGGTGTAGGCCCTCGCGCTCACCGCCCGCGCCGACTCGGCGGCCCTCGAGCCCGTGTGCACCCGCACCCGGCCGAAGTCGTGGCCGAAGCGCGGCTCCAAAGCGGCGCGCACGGCGGGCTCGAGGGGCTGCCCGGGCAAGCCCAGCACCTCGTGGACGATCTCGGGCACCTGCGCGGGGGCCGGGCCCAGGCCCTTGCGCTGCAACCCCAGCCGCTTGCGGCGGCAGTCCTCGCACTCGCCCGTAGGCCCCGGCGTGCCGCCGCAGGCGCACTTGCGCTGCAAGGTTCCCCTGGCCCCGGGCGGCGCGGCGGGGGCGGGGGCTTTGGCGGCTTGCGGCGTTTGCTGGCTCATGCGCCTCCTTCAGGGGATGGGACAGGCGGGCAGCCCGGGGGTGATGCCGAAGACGTCGGCCACGAAGCTCGCGTAGCACTCGGCGTGGCGGAAATTGCCCCCCGAGCCCCTGGCCCCGTGACCCACGCGCTCCCAGATCATGTGCGAGGCCTCGTGGATGAGCAGGGTGGACTGGGTGCCGGGGGGGCCGGGGGCCCAGAAGCCGGGGCAGAGGAAGATCGCGTCCACCCCCGGGCACGACCAGGCGTCGTTGGAGCAGTCGGGGATGCTGCACCCGCCGAAGGAGCTGGCCCCGCCGATGCAGCGGTAATGCAGGGGGCCGTCGAAGGCGTTGGCGATGAGCCCGTAGCGCCGGGCCATGAGCTCCATCTCCTGGCCTCGAGCCTCCTCGAGGGTGGGCACGACGCCGCCGGTGAGCCGGTTCATGAAGCCGCCCCGCACCGCCGGGGGCACCCCGAAGCGGTCCTCGAAGGCGGTCTCCAGCACCGAGCCCGGGGCACCCAGGCCCGCCCGGGTCAGCCCCCCCGCCAGGGTCAGGAGGATCGAGACCGCGCCGGCCATCGCCCGGGCCCTGTCCTCGACCGCGGTCAGCTCGGCCACGGGGTCGGCGGGGGCGCCGTCGTTGCCGGCGGTGCAGTCCACCCGCCGCGGGATGACCCGGCGCGCGAGGGCGGGCCTCGAGGCGCTCGAGGGGGCGACCGTGGCCCTGCCGCCGCCCAGGGCCGAAGCCGCCGCGCGCTCCGCCTGCCGCTCCTCCTCGCCCGCCGGGGAGCCGATGCCGGAGGGCGGGCCCGCGGGCAGGCGCTCCTGCTGCACGACGTGGGCCAGCTCGTGCGCGAGGAGCTCCCGCCCCGAGGCGGTGTGGGGGCTGTACTGGCCCCGGCCAAAGACCACGTCCGGCCCCACGGTGTAGGCCAGCGCGTCCACGGCCTCCGCCGAGGCCGAGGCCCGGGCGTCGGCGTGGACGCGCACCCGGCCGAAGTCGTGGCCGAAGCGGGGCTCGAAGAAGGCGCGGGTCTGCGGCTCGAGCCCCTCCCCCGGCGAGCGCAGCACCTCGTGCACCACGGGCGGGACGCTCTGCGGGGCGGGAAGCAGCCCCTGGCGCCGCTTGCGGCACTGCTCGCACTCGCCGGTAGGACCGGCGAGGCCCCCGCAGGCGCAGCGGCGCTGCAAACGGGCGTCTCGAGCCGCCGGGTGAAAGCCGGGACCCGGGGCCGGGAAACTGCGCGGGGCTTCCCTCACGGCGCTTCGCCTCCCTCCGGGCTGGGGTCGAGCCCCCGGTACACCGCCCGCGCCACCTGAGCCCCGACCTGCTCGGCCCCCGGCGGGCCCGCGACG
>NZ_QXDL01000374.1:0-1977 GCF_003574345.1 Calidithermus terrae | reverse complement strand
GCCGCCGGCCCCGGCGGCATGCCCGTCTGCGCCACCCCGCCCACCCCCTCCCGCGTGAGCCGCGGATCCACGGCCGGGGCGGGCAGCACGGCATGAGCACCTGTCCCCTGGGAAGTGGGGCTGTAGTTGGCCTGTGGGGCGGTCACAACCCCAGCGGATGATTGATCCCGAAGGGCGTTCGGCGTTCGGCTATCGGCTATTAGCTATCGGCTACAACCCCACCAACGCTTAACCTTCGCCCTCATCCCGCCGAATCTCATGGGGAAGGTGACCTGGCCTACAGCAGCAGGCCTGCAGTGCCCTACCTTGCAGGCGTGACGCCTAACTCGCTCGCGCAGTACCTGCGGGGTCTCATCCAGCACAGGCTCAAGCTCTCGGTGATGCTGTGGGGGCCGCCGGGGGTGGGGAAGTCGAGCATCGCGGCGCAGACGGCGCGGGCGCACGGGCTCGAGTTCATCGACCTGAGGCTGTCGCAGCTCGCGCCCACCGATTTGCGGGGGCTGCCGGTGCCGGAGGGAGGCGTCTCGCGCTGGTTCCCGCCGGAGTTCTTGCCGAGGGAAGGGGAGGGGGTGCTCTTCCTCGACGAGCTCAACATGGCCCCGCCCACCCTGCAGGGCATCGCCCAGCAGCTCATCCTCGACCGCAAGGTGGGGTCGTACGAGCTGCCCGAGGGGTGGTACGTGTGGGCGGCGGGCAACCGCAAGGAGGACCGGGCGGCCGTCTTCGACATGCCCGCGCCGCTGGCGAACCGCTTTTTGCACCTCGAGGTCGAGCCCGATTTCGAGAGCTTCAAGGCCTACGCCTTCGCGAGCGGCCTGCACGAGCGCATCCTGGCCTTCTTGGCTTTCCGCCCGGGGCTGCTGCACCACCCCGACCCCAAGAGCCCGGCCTGGCCGAGCCCGCGGAGCTGGGAGATGGCCTCGCACCTGCTCAAGGCGGGCCTGGACGTCGCGCCGGTGGTGGGGCGGGGGGCGGCGGCGGAGTTCGCGGCCTTCGAGCAGGTCTACGCGGTGCTGCCCGAGCTCACCGACGTCCTCGAGGGCCGCACCGGCAAGGCCTTCCCCGAGGAGCCCTCGGCCCGCTACGCGCTCACCCTGGGCCTGACCCTGCGGGCCGAGACGGCGCAGCAGGCCCTGCACGCCTTCCGCTGGATGGTGGAGGTGGCCCCGCCCGAGTGGGTGCAGCTCTTC
This sequence comes from Calidithermus terrae, assembly GCF_003574345.1. NCBI lineage: Bacteria > Thermotogati > Deinococcota > Deinococci > Thermales > Thermaceae > Calidithermus > Calidithermus terrae. Next base: position 787 of record NZ_QXDL01000374.1, on the reverse strand, counting down.
GCCTGCGACCTCTTCACCCGCCTGCGCCTGCGCGGGCAGTTGGGCGAGCTGGCGCAGTTGCGCAAGGCCGAGCCGCGGCTGGAGGAGTTCCTGGGCCGCTTCCGCGAGCTGGTGTTCTGATGGACGCGCTCGCCGAGGCCGCCCGGGCCAGCACCCCGCCCTCCCGCCTGGCCCGCCTGGCGAGCCACCGGCGGGCGGAGGTGCGGCGGGCGGTGGCGGCCAACCCCAACGCCCCCACGGCGGTGCTGCTGCGGCTGGCGGTGCACTTCCCCGAGGAGCTGCTGCACAACCCGGTCCTCGACCTGCTGCTGCTGGAGAACCCCAACCTGCTGGCCGAGGCGCGCCCGGAGAGCCGCAACCGCCTGCTGGGCAGCCCGGCCTGCTGGCCCGAGTTCGTGCGCTGGGCCCTCAAGCACGGCGACGAGGACGCGCTGTTGGCGCTGTGCCGCAACCCGCGGCTGCCGCGGGAGGCGCTCGAGGCCCTGCAAAACCACCCGGCCGAGAAGGTGCGGCAGGCGGCGCGGCTGCACGTCGGCCTTCCCGGGGAGCCGGCGGCGGAAGGGGCGCTGCTCGAGGCCCCTACCGAGGCCGACAGCGGCCAGCTCTTCGACGCGCTGGCGCTGGGCTTGGTGCCGCCGTGGCTGCTGGGGCGCGTGGCCCAGGCCCCCGACTACGCCCTGCGGCAGGCGGTGGCCGCCCACCCCCAGGCCCCGCCCGAGACCCTGGCCCGGCTGCTGCTCGACGAGGCCGAGGAGGTGCGCCGGGCCGCGGCCGAGAACCCCCACGC
>NZ_QXDL01000373.1:0-1990 GCF_003574345.1 Calidithermus terrae | reverse complement strand
GGGTAGTCGGGGAGCTCGAGCAGGTCGAGCAGCAGGCGGCCTTCGGGGGTGTCGGCGGCGGTGCGGGGGGTGTAGTCCACCAGGGGCACGCCGTACTCGTCGGCCAGGGTCATCAGGGCCGCCAGGCGGGACTCGGGCGCGACCACCGCCACCTCGGTGGGGCGCATCCCCTGGGCCAGGTCGCGCTTGAGCGAGCGCAGCACCCAGCGGGCCTCGGCGACCGGGTTGGGGGCGCGGAAGACCTCGGCGCGGCAGGCCCCCGCCGCCGGGGGGAGCACCTCGAGGGGCGCGTGCCCGGGCGGGGCCTCCGGCAGCGCGGCCCACACCTCCACGACCTGCCCCAGGCCCTTCAGGAAGCGCAGCACCAGAGGCAGCAGCTCGCGGAAGCCGTCGGCGATCACCACGTCGGCGGGGGGCTCGAAGCGGGCGGCCTCCACGAGCTGCACCGCCGCGTCGCGGAAGTCGTCGTAGTCCCAGCGGCCCCAACTGGCCTTGAGCTCCTCGTAGCGCCCGAAGACGCGCTTGAAGCGCTGGCTCTCGAGGTCAGGGGCGGCGAGGTGGTCGGGGCGCACGCCGTAGCGCTTGGCCTCGGCCACGGCGCGGGCGAACAGCCGGGCCTCGCCGGGGTTGGGCAGGGTCTGGGCCTCGCTGCGCAGGGCCTCCCCCACCAGCGCGACGCGGGCCGGGCCGGTGAGGATGGGGCGCAGGCCGTAGCTGGCGGCCAGCAGGCGGTAGTAGGCCTGCTGGAAGGAGAGCACCTCGAGCCCCAGCACCGCCCCCGCCCCGGCCATCCTCCGGTAGACGTAAGACCGCTGGTGGGGCAGGCACAGCCACCACACGCGCTTGCGGGCCCCGAGCGCCTCCGCGGCGCGCTCCTGGAGCAGCCCGGTTCGCCCCGAGGCCGGTGGACCGACGATCAAACGCACACCGACAGTCTACCCAGCCGGGTATGCTGTCGGGGGTACCGCGCTATGGGTCTGCGAATCGTCCAAGTTGACGCCTTCACCAACCGGCCGTTCTCCGGGAACCCGGCCGCCGTGTGCATCCTCGAGGCCCCGCGGCCTGCCGCCTGGATGCAGGCGGTCGCGCGCGAGATGAACCTCTCCGAGACCGCGTTCTTGCACCCTGAGCCCAGCGGCTACCGCCTGCGCTGGTTCACCCCCGAGGCCGAGATCGCCCTCTGCGGGCACGCGACGCTGGCGAGCGCCCACGTGCTGTGGGAGGAGGGCCACAGCCGCAGCCCCATGCTCGAGTTCCACACCCTCAGCGGCCTGCTCACCGCCGTGCGGGCCGGGAACTGGATCGAGATGAACTTCCCCGTCGAGCCGGTGATGCCCGTCGAGTTCTCCCCCGCCCTGCTCGAGGCCATCGGCGTCAAGCCGGTGTTCACCGGCAAGACCCCGGTGCGCTTCCTCGCCGAGCTCGAGTCGGCCGACGCCGTGCGCAGGCTCCGCCCCAACCTCAGCCTCCTCGCGCAGGTGGCCCCGGGCCGCCTCATCGTCACCGCCCGCTCCGACGACCCCCGCTACGACTTCATCTCCCGCTACTTCGCCCCCGGCATCGGCATCCCCGAAGACCCGGTCACGGGCTCGGCCCACTGCGCCCTGCCGGTGTACTGGGCCCCCAAGCTGGGCAAGAAGGAGTTCATGGCCTACCAGGCCTCGGCCCGCGGCGGCGAGCTGCGCGTGACGCTGGCCGATAACCGGGTGTTCATCCAGGGGCAGGCGGTCACGGTGATGCGGGCGGAGTTGGTGGATTAGGTCGATAGCCCATAGCTGATAGCCGATAGCCCAACGCCGGGCGCGGGTCCTACGTCGTACGTCGTACGCAAGACGCAAGACGCCCTTTCTTTACCCCCCTTAACAAGGGGGGCTGGGGGGGATAAACCCTCCCCGCCGCCGGGGAGGGGTTCCTTTCACCACCAGCCACAGGCCACGAGCTTTTGGCTACCGGCTATCGACAATCAACCCCATCGACAGCTCACCGCTGC
>NZ_QXDL01000372.1:0-2062 GCF_003574345.1 Calidithermus terrae | reverse complement strand
GGGCGGCAGCGGGGCCGGGGGCGCGGCCACGGCGGGCTCGACCACCTCGACCCGCACCTTGCGCACGGCCTCCTCGCCCGCGGCGTTGCGCGCCCGCAGGGTGAACTCGGTGGTCTGCTCGGGGGCGGCGAGCTGCTGCGAGCCGCTGGGGCCTACCGTGCCCACGCCGTCGAGCTCGACGGAGGCGGCGTTGGCGGTGCGCCAGAAGAAGGTGAGGGTCGCGCCGTCGCCCCGGGTCACGCGCAGGGGCTTGACGCTGAAGCCCTCGATGCGCGGGGCGGGAAAGCGCACCGTGACCCTGAGGCTGCGCTCGGCCCGCTGCTCGCGGTTGACGGCGACCAGCCGGTAGGTGAGGGTGGCGTCGGGCCTGTCCTGGTAGCTGCCGCTGGCCTTCACGGTGCCCAGGGGCTCGAGCGTGACGCTCTGGGCCCCGCGCACCCTCCAGCGCAGCAGCACCGGCTGGCCCTGGTACAGCTCGCGCGGGGTGGCCTCGAAGGCCTCGATCACCGGGGGGTCGGCGGGAGGTTCGCGCACGGCCACCGTGAGGCGCTCCTGGCTGTTGCGCCAGCGCCCGTAGGCCACCAGCGTGAGGTCGGCGGGGGCCTGGAAGCCCTTCTCCAGGGCGTAGCGCTCCCCCCGGGGGTCGAGGCTGACCCCCAGCGGGCGCAGCTCGAGCCGCTTGGCGCCGCTGACGCGGTAGTGCAGCGTGACCGGCTGCCCGGCGTAGGGCTGGGCGGGCTCGAGGGCGAAGCGGGTGATGCTCGGGGGCCGCGTCCACCACCAGCCCAGCAGGCCGAGCAGCACGAGCAGCGCCGGCACGGCCCACGCCGGCAGCAGGCCCCGGTGGTTGAACTGGGCGCCCTCGCTGAGCGGCTTGGCCTGGGCGCCCTCGGGCAACTCCAGCGCCTCGGTGCGCACCTGGAAGCTGTAGGGGCGCACCGCGCCGAAGAGCCGCAGCGGAGCCCGCACCCGCAGCGCGACCTCGACGCTCTGGCCGGGCTCGAGCCGGAACTGCGGGGCCGGCTCGGGCCGTTCGGGGCGCGGGGCCGCGGGCGGTTTGCGGGCGTTGGGGTCGTGGCCGCTGAACTCCTCGAGCTGCTGCTTGTACCACTGCGCCCGCCGCAGGACGGGGCCCAGCGTGCGTTCCCACAGGCTGCGCAGGGCGTTTTCCAGCGGGCGCGTCGCCATGCGGAACCAGCGCAGCAGCAGGTTGCGCTGCCGCTCGTTGAGCTCGAGGGCCGGCGCCTTGCGGTCGTCGAAGCGGTAACCGAGCTGGTGCTGATCGTCGCCGGCCAGGAGGCCGTAGCGGGCGGGCGCGTTGCCGGTGTTGACCAGCCGGACCCGGTACACGGCGGTGCGGCGGGCGGTGGCGACGGGGGGCTCGAGGCTCAGCCGGTGCTCGGCGAAGGGCAGGACCCTCCAACGGGCCGGGGCCGACCCCGCCTCGCGCGGGTTCTCCCGGGAGCGGGCCAACACCTTGACGTCGTACTCGCCCGCCCGGTCCTCGGGGCCGCGCGGCACCTGCACGGCGAGGGGCACGGCGGCCTGCTGCCCGGGGTTGAGCTGGACCTCGGGCCGCTCCAGCAGCCAGGCCTCGGGAACCCCCTCCACCTCCAGCCGGAAGTGGTCGACCAAGGTGCCCAGGTTGATCAGCTTGACCTGCAGGCGGGCCGGCTCGCCGGGGAGGAGGGTGAGCTCCTCGGCCTCGAGGCTCACCCCGATGCGCTGGCCGCCCGCCGTGGTGGGCGGGTCGAGCCGCAGCCAGTAGGGGGCCAGGTGCACCAGGCTGCGCCAGGGCCAGGGGCTGGGCATCTGGGGCAGCAACTGCTGGGGCGGGCCGCCGCCGTAGAGCCAGGTGCCGTTGGTGGAGCCCAGGTCGGTGACGTCGGCGCGCTCGCCGTTCCAGTCCACCCGCAGGTGGTGGCGGGAAACCCGCTCGGACTCGAGCACCACGTCGTTGCCCTCCAACCGCCCGATCCGCAGGCCGCCGCGGCCCAGCTCGATCACGCGCAGGACCTGGCCCTGGGCGTCGCACAGGCTCAGGCGGGGGTTGGGGCTGGGG
>NZ_QXDL01000371.1:0-2145 GCF_003574345.1 Calidithermus terrae | reverse complement strand
GGCGGCGGGCCTGCGGCTGGTGCTGGCGGACGGGGGCGTGCTCGAGTGCTCCCCCGCGCAAAACCCCGAGGTGTTCCGGGCGGCAGGGGTGAGCCTGGGCGCCCTGGGGGTCATCAGCTGGGTGACGCTGCAGAACGTGCCGAGCTACCGGCTCGAGGAGCGCGTGCGGGTGGTGGGGCTAGGCACGCTGCTGCCCGAGCTCCCGAGCCTGGCGCGGGAGAACCGGCACCTCGACTGCCACGTCTTCCCCTTCAGCGGGCAGACCATCGTCAAGACCCTCAACCCGGCCCAGGAACCCGCCGGCAAAACCGGGGTCAACAGCTTCGTGGAGAACACCGTGCTGCGCTGGGCCTGCGAACTCTCGCGCGCACTGCCCGTCCTCAACGCGCCCTTGCAGCGGCTGGTGGGGGTGCTGGTGGGCTCGAGCCGCCGGGTGGGTGAGTCCTACCGGATCTTCGCCACCCCGCGCGAGGTGCGCTTCAACGAGATGGAGTACCACGTTCCCGCCGAGCGGGGGCCGGAGTGCCTGGAGGAGGTCTGCGCGGCGATCCGCAAGAGCGGGGTGCAGGTCTTCATCCCCGTGGAGTACCGCTACGTGGCGGGCGACGGCTTCTGGCTCTCGCCCTTCGGGGGCGGGGCGCGGGCTTCCATCGCGGTGCACCAGTACCACAAGCAGGACCCCTGGCCGCTGTTCCGTGTGGTCGAGCCCATCCTCCGCCGCCACGGCGGGCGGCCCCACTGGGGGAAGATGCACAGCCTCAAGGCGGGCGAACTGCGCGAGCTCTACCCCCACTTCGACGACTTCCGGCGGGTGCGGCTCGAGCTCGACCCCCGCGGCAAGTTCCTCAACGCGCACCTGCGCGAGGCGCTGGGGGCCTGAATGCCGCGCGACCGGGGCCAGCCCCACACCCCCTACTTCGCCGCCCTCAACCGCCTGCTGCGCGCGGAGGGGCCGGGGCGGCCCGTGCTGCTGATCGACCTCGAGCGCCTGGAGCGCAACCTCGAGCGCGTGCGGGCCACCTTCCCGCGCCACGCGGCGCTGCGGGTCGTCAACAAGTCGCTGCCGAGCCCGAAGCTGCTGGAGCACGTGCTCAAGGCCGCCGGGACCCGGCGGCAGATGGTCTTTCACCTGCCCTTCCTGCTCCAGACCGCGCGGCTGTTCCCCGAGGCCGACGTGCTGCTGGGCAAGCCCCTGCCGGCGCGGGCCGTCGAGGGCTTCTACCGCGACCTGCCGCCCACCGGCTTCGACCCCGGGCGGCAGCTCCAGTGGCTCGTGGACACGGCGGAGCGCCTGGGGCAGTACCTCGCCCTAGCGCGGGGGTTGGGGGTGCGGCTGCGGGTGAACCTCGAGATCGACGTCGGGCTGCACCGGGGGGGCTTCCCCGAGCCGGCGGCACTCGCCCCCGCGCTGCGGCTGATCCGGGAGAACCCCGAGCGGCTGGAGTTCGCCGGGTTCATGGGCTACGACGCGCACGTGGGCAAGCTGCCGGGCTTCCTCGAGAAGCCCGAGGTTTCGCTGGCGAAGTCCCAGGCGGCTTACCGGGCCTTCACCGGCTACCTGCGGTCGCAGTTCCCCGACCTGTGGAGTCCCGGCCTCACCTTCAACGGGGCGGGAAGCCCCACCTTCCGGCTGCACGGCGAGGGCAGCCCGCTCAACGACGTCGCGTTGGGTTCGGCGCTGCTCAAGCCGCTCGACTTCGACCTGCCCCTGCTGGCCGACCTCGAGCCCGCCGCCTTCATCGCCACGCCGGTGCTCAAGGTGCTGGAGGGCACCACCCTACCGGGCCTCGAGCGCTTCGCCCCGCTCCTCTCCCGCCTCAACCCCAACTGGGCCCGCACCCACTTCATCTACGGCGGCCGCTGGCCCGCCCGGCCGGTTTCCCCCGGTGGGCTCGCCGAAAACCCCCTCTACGGCAAGAGCTTCAACCAGGCCGTCCTCAACGGCTCCGGGCGCACCGCGCTCGAGCCCGACGACTACGTGTTCCTGCGGCCCTACGAGAGCGAGGGCGTGCTCCTACAGTTCGGTGACCTGCGGGTGGTGCGGGAGGGCCGGATCGTGGCGACTTGGCCGGTGTTTAGTGAGGAAGCGTAAAGCGGCTCGTGGTGAGGAGAGCGCCCGTTCCTGTGTGGGGAGGGGTGGAGGGG
>NZ_QXDL01000370.1:0-2153 GCF_003574345.1 Calidithermus terrae | reverse complement strand
GAAGCGCCGTTGCGGCACCTTCCGAAGCCGAGCTGGAGGCTCTGCGCCAGGGGGCGGGGTTCTGCACGGCGACGTGGGCCGCCGGGGGCGGTGAGGCCACGTAGGTCACCGCCGGGTTTGAGCCGCCGCGTTTGACGGTGAGTTTGTAGTCGGGGGTCTCGAGGCTGAGTTCGGAAACCTCGTTTTCAACCAAGGCTTGCAGGATGAGCTTCAGTTCCTTCGCGTTCATATTCACCTCGGGCGATCCGAACGCCCCAAGTATACCTAGGGCGCTGTCCAGAGGGCTCGAGCCGGGCAGCGGGCCGGAGGCTGGCGCCAGGGCGGGAGTCACCGCGCACCGGGGCGTGCTCGGCATGAAAACAGGGGCGACTTCGGAGATCGCCCCTGGCTGCTGGCCCGCTCAGGCCCGGCTGATGTACGTGCCCGTGCGGGTATCGACCTTGATGACCTCGCCGGTCTCCACGAACAGCGGCACCTGCACCACGGCGCCGGTCTCGAGCGTCGCCGGCTTGGTGCCGCCCGAGACGGTGTCGCCGCGCACGCCGGGGGGGGTGTCCACGATCTTGAGCTCGACGGTGAAGGGCGGGGTGATGTCGAGCGGGCGCCCGTTGTACATCGAGCCCTGCACGGTCATGCCCTCCTTGAGGAAGATGGCCGCGTCGGTGATGTCTTTAGGCACGTGGAACTGCTCGTAGGTCTCGAGGTCCATCAGCACGAGCTCGTCGCCCTCGGGGTAGAGGTACTGCAGGTCCTTGACCTCGACGTAGATGTCCTCGAGCTTCTCCCCCGAGTTGAAGGAGCGCTCCACGGTCACGCCGGTCTCGAGGTTCTTGAACTTGGCGACCACCTTCGCCCCCCCGCGCCCGATCTTCTGGTGCTGGTAGTCCACGCACATCCACAGGCCGCCGTCCATTTTCACTTTGGTGCCGTTGCGCAAATCGGTCACGCTGATCATGCAAAACTCCTTTAGCCCGAGGAGGGCTTTTCCAAAGCGTGATTGTACATGGCGCGAAGGCTTTACTCAATTTCGCGGCGCCCGGCCCTACGAGAGCTCGGTGACCTGCGGCTTGAGGCCGAGCTTCTCGATGTACTCGAGGTACTCCCCCTCGCTCAGGGGGTACTTCCCGGCCAGCGCCACGACGAAGGCCTCCATCACGTTGGTGCCGAAGCTGCGGCCCGAGATGCGCGGGGTGGTGGTGATGAGGGTCTTGACGCCCCTGGCGCGCATGAACTCCAGGTCTTCGGCGGTGGTGGTGTTGGTGAGGATGACCTTCCCCCGCATGTCCTGGGGCATGTAACGGCGCATGAAGTGCCAGTCCCCGGCGATCACGTCGGCCCACTGGAAGTACTTCTGCCGCCAGTCGAGGATCTGCTTCTCCTGCTTCTCGCCCGTGGGGTAGAGCCACTTGAAGGGCAGTTGGGTGATGAGGGGCATCAGGATGTAGGCGCACAGCCGCAGCACCGCGAGCTGGCGGATGGGAAAGGGCAAGCCCAGCGCGTAGATGAAGTCGCCGTAGATCACTTCGGCCCCCGCCGCGTCGAGGGCTTCGGCCAGGCCGAAACGGTCGAGGGCGCTGGGGACGAGCACCTTCTTCCCTTTCCACCGAATTTGCGGGTCGAGCAGGCGCACGGCGTTGCGCTCGAGGGTGTGCTTGAGGCCCGAGCCGTCCACCATGGGGCTCTTCTCCGCGGCGGCCGCCATGCGGGCCGAGTCGCGGAAGGTGTAGCGGCGTTTGCCGGCCCACACGTACAGGTCGGCCCCGCCCAGGCCGAAGGCGTCCACCTGCCCGTCGAGCTTGCGCACCAGCTCGATGGCCTTCTCCCAGCTCCCGTCGGTGCCGATGCGCTCGAGCACGAAGGTGTCGGGCAGGCCCTCGAGGCTGAACTCGGCCCTGGAGTTGCGCTTGGACGAGCCGATGGAGACGCTGACGATGCGCTTGGGCATGGCCCCCATCCTACCGTGTCAGCCCCAGCAGCAGCAGCGCCAGGGCGAGGCCCCAGAACCCATACGCCAGCCACCGGGGAGCCGCTTTCTGCGCCGAAAAAGCCATCACCAGGCCGCCTACCAGTGCGGCGCCCAGGGCCAGAGTGAACAACAGGGGGCGGGGGTTGCCGAGCACCTCTTCGAACATAGCAGGGCCATTATGAGGGGT
>NZ_QXDL01000037.1:0-24194 GCF_003574345.1 Calidithermus terrae | reverse complement strand
CTCCCCACCCGCCTGCACCCCGTCCTCGACGGCATCCTGCTGGCCCAGGCCTTCTACCCCTTCGCCGCCCACCTCTCCTTCGCCCGCGGCTTCAACCCCGACGCCCCGCGCAACCTCTCCAAGGTGACGCGCACCCGGTAAAGCCCGGCTTCAGCCCAGCCTCAAGGCCCGGTGCTAGCTTGCAGGGCATGAAGGTGTTCCAGGTGGGCGACCGGGTGCAGTGGTCCTGGGGAGAAGGTGAGGCGGTGGGGGTCATCCAGGAGATCATCAAGGAGCCGATCACCCTCGAGCTGCGCGGGACCATGGTCCGCTGCGAGGGCTCGGAGGAAGACCCCGCCTTCCTGATCCGCCAGGACGACGGCGACGAGTTGGTCAAGCGCTCGAGCGAGGTCGAGCACGTCACGCGTACGGATTGACGCTGATAGCCGGTGGCTGAACGCCCAACGCCGAACGCAAAACGCCGAACGCAAAACGCCGAACGCGTCAATACTTGGAGTTTCTTAAGACGATCCGGTTGCAGCGCTGTAGGCGAGATAAACCCTCCTCGTGAACGGGGAGAGCGAGCGGATCGGCCCTACCTATGCCGGAAGTCACTCACCCTTTTCTAGCGCTTCTTGCGCCTTTATCTCGTCATCGACAGCATTTGACAGCCACCGGGAGAAACAAGGAAAAACCTCCTTCGGCTCTGACTCCCCTTCTAAGTAGTGAAGAACAGGGGGGTCATCCCCTGCTAAAGCGTCGAAAAACAAGAACTGATAACCTTGGTGAACGGCGAAGACAAAATGCCGGCTCGATAGCCTGAACGGTGCATTGTCCGTTTCCAGCAAGTCTTCAGCTTCACTACGCAACTGCTTCAGGGTCGCAAAGAGGAAGTCTGTGCCGATTAGAAAAGTTCCGGCGGATTTCCCCAACCGCTCGAGGAAATATCTATACGCTTCAGGCAACTGAATGCCGAAGAACTCCTCTAATTCATTCACCTCCTCCTCAGAGCAGCCGCACATGAAGTCGCGTGGTGCCAGACCTGATTCAACAAGCCGTTTCACCGCTTGGTCGATCTCTGTCACGCCCATCAATCCTCATTAGACCTTATTTATACCGGATTCAAAAAGATAATCATCCGATCCGAAGAGCCCGGAGGCTATCTTTTTGAATCCTAGAGCACTCCCTTCGGTCGGGTTAGTTCGTCACCGTTCGGTGACGAACTAACCGAATCTGGTATTAGGCCTTGGCCGGTCGGGTTCCCGCATTTTCTGAGGGGGCTTAAAAAGAAGAACGGGCTTCTCGCCCGCTGATGGAGATAATTATAGCACCTCATGCAAATATGTAAAGTGATATGCACGAAGCGGGCCAGGGGACGGGAAAATCACCGCTTCCGGGACAGGAATTCGCGCAGCTTGCGGGCGTAGGGCAGGCGCTCCTCGAGGGTGGTGTCGCGGCGGTAGGGCGAGAGCAGGTAGAGGTCGTCGCCCTCCCAGCGGGGGAAGACGTGGAGGTGGTAGTGCCAGACCTCCTGGAAGCCGGCGGGCTCGTTGTGCTGGCGGGTGGAGACGCCGTGGCAGCCGTGGACGGCCTTCATCGCCAGGGCGACCTCCCTCGAGGCCGCGTGGACGGCGGCGCCGTACTCGAGCGGCAGGTCGTAGAGGTTCTCGTAGCGGGGGTTGGGCACGACGAGGACGTGGCCGGGGTTGTTGGGCCACCAGCCCAGCGCGACGAAGGCCGTGACCTTGTCGTTTTGCAGCACGATGTCCTCGGGCTGGCTGCGGGCGCCGCGCCCGCCCCGCACCAGTTCGCAGAGCGGTTCCCACGAATACCCCGCACGGGGTAAAACACCCGCCGGGATCGGCGGGTGTTTGTGGGAAACGCGAGCAAAAAGGGCAGAAGTAGCCGGGGGGCTCGTGGTTGTACATCCCTATCGCGCCCTTCACTCGCGTTGCGTCCTATCCCGGACGCAACTGCCCCGACCCTGACCCCAAGCCTTAGACGGCTGCATGGCCTAAACCCCGTGAAGAGTACCCTAAGCCTTCCCCTCCGCCACCGCCCGGCGGAAGGCGTCGAGCGCGTCGTGCACGGCCCCGGCGGGCAAGATACCCATCACGGTGTCGATGCCGCCGCCGCGCGCGCCCAGCGGTTGCAGCACCTCCTTGAAGAAGGCGGGCAGGGGGGTGGGGTGCTCGAGGTGCTTCACCAGCACGAAGCGGGCCCTGTCCTCGCCGGGGGCCACCAGCAGGGCCAGGGTGCCGGGCCACTCGGCCAGGCGCTTGCCCACCGCCTCCAGGACCACCGTGGGCACCAGCGTGGCGATCTTGTGGTCGGGGTGCTCGGCCAGCAGGTCGCGCATGTAGCGCTCGGCCAGTTCGTCGCGCAGCGCGGCGTTCTCGCCCTTGAGCTTGTAGAACTCGTCCCGCAGGTTGGCGATGGGCTTCTCGACCTCGAGCCCCTGGGTGCTGAAGCGCTCGCCCAGCCGCGTGAGCACGGCGTGCTCCTGGGAGAAGAGCTCGAGCGCCTCCCACCCCGCGCTGAAGTAGACGCGGGTGCCGCCCTTGTAGCGCTCGAACTTGAGCACCTTGATGGGCCCGGCCTCGCCGGTGCGCGCGAGGTGGGTGCCCCCGCAGGCTACCAGGTCCCAGCCCTCGACCTCGACGATGCGGATGCGCCCCGAGACCTTGGGGGCGCGGCGCAGGGGGTACTTCCCCAGCTCGTCCTCCTCGACGAAGAAGGTGCGGGTGGGGGCGTTGGCGTAGACGGCCCAGTTCGCCAGGGCCTCGGCCTGCTGCACCACGGCGGCGTCGGGCTCGGCGGCGAAGTCGAGGGTGCAGACGGGGCTGTTCATGTTGACGGCCTGGATCTCCCAGCCCCCTGCCCGCAAGAAAGCCTGGCAGAGCACGTGCTCGGCGGTGTGGCGCTGCATGTGGCGGTAGCGGCGGGCCCAGTCGAGCTCGCCCGTCACCTCGGCGCCCTCGGGGAGGGGGGCCTCGAGCAGGTGCACGACGTCGCCCTTGGCCTTGCCCTCCTCGAGCACCTCCAGCACCCGCACCCCGCCCAGCGTCCCGGTGTCGCAGGGCTGGCCCCCGGCGTTGGGGTAGAAGAGGGTGCGGTCGAGCACCGCGAAATGCTTCTTGCCCTCGCTCCAGGTCCGCACCACGCGGGCGCTGAAGGCACTCTCGTAGGGGTGTTCCCAGTACAGACGCACGGGTTTAGTCTAGCGGTCTTTGGTCGGCGGCCCTACCGTCGGGCCCAGGGTTCAGGCGGAAGATGGGGTATCCGTCCGGCGCACGGGTTGCGTACGGAAGGGCAGAGGTGGAGCGATGAAGCGCAGCGATTGGACGTGGGGGCTCACCGCCGGGCTGGCGCTCGGCCTGCTGGGCCTGGCTTTGCGGGGGGCGGGGGTGGCGTACCCGCTCGAGGGCCTCTTCGCGCAGATCACCTACGCGCTGGGCACCCCGGCGGTGTTCAACCTGCTGCACGGGCTCTTCGGCTACGGCGAACTGGCGAAGAACCTGGCCTTCGCGGGCACCGCGCTGGCCTGGCTGCTGGCGCACCCCTTGCTGTGGTGGGCCGCCCGGCGCTCCCTGCCCCTGGGCCTGGGGCTGGCCTTCGCGGCCTACGCCGCGAGCGCGTATGCCCTGCCCGGCGGGTGGCTGGCTGCCGGGCTCTACGCCCTGATTTTCGCCGGGCTGGTGCGGGTTCTGCGCCGCAGGCCCAGGGCACCGGCCCCGGCGCCCGACCCCGCCCGCCGGGAGAGCCTCCGGACGCTGGCGCTGCTGGCGGCGGGGCTGGCGCTGTGGGGGCAGGTCAGGGCGCAGGCCAGGGCGGCGTGGGACAAGATCGCGGGGCTGTGGCCCGAGCAGATCGGCCAGTCGCGGCTCTACGTGGTCTCCAAGAACCCGGCCTTCCTCGACCCCGACCTCCGCGGCAAGCCCTACGCGCTCGAGGTCACCGGGTTGGTGGGGCAGCCCCTGACCCTCGACCTCGAGGCCCTCAAAGCCCTGCCCAGCGCCGACCTCGTCCACACCATGACCTGCATCTCCAACCCGGTGGGCGGCGACCTGATCGGCTGCGTGAAGTGGCGCGGGGTGCCGCTCAAGGCGCTGCTGGACAAAGCCGGCGTCAAGCCCGAGGCCAGGTTCATCGTCTGGGAGGCCGCCGACCGCTACACCGAGTCCATCGCCCTCACCGAACTGCCCGCCGAGGCCCTGCTGGCCTACGCCGCCGAAAACCCCCAGGGCGGCAAGTTCGAGGACCTCGAGCCCAGGCACGGCTACCCCACCCGCGTCCTGCTGCCGGGCCGCTACGGCATGAAGCAGCCCAAGTGGCTCACCCGCATCACCCTCACCGACAAGGAAACCACCGGCTACTGGGCCCAGCGCGGCTGGAGCCGGAGCGCCGTGATCCGCACCATGAGCCGCATCGACACCCCCAAGCGGAACGCCCGCCTCAAGGCCGGGGAGGAAACCTTCGTCGCGGGCATCGCCTACGCCGGCGGGAGGGCGCTCGAGCGCGTGGAGGTCTCGCTCGACGGCGGCAAGACCTGGCAAAAAGCCGAACTGCGCCCACCCCGCGCCAAGTACGCCTGGCAACAGTGGGCCCTGCCCTGGAAGCCCGAGAAAGGCGACCACACCCTGCAGGTGCGGGCCGTAGAGGTGGGCGAGCGGGTCCAGGACCCCACCGCGCGCGAGCCGCTGCCGGACGGGGCCACCGGGTACCACACGGTGCGGGTGCGGGCGGGTTGAAGGCTCGTGGTTACCCCTCCCCGCCCGCGGGGAGGGTTTGGCACGCCGCCCCAGGCAGCCTCTAGGGCTCGCTACCCCTCCCCGCGTGCGGGGAGGGTATATCCCCCCCAACCCCCCTTGCTAAGGGGGGAACCAGGCGTCCTGCGTCTTGCGTCTTGCGTACGACGCAGGACGTACGACCCGCATCTTGCGTCTTGCGTTTTGCGTTTTGCGTACGACGTACGACGCACGCCCCTCGTTCAGCCATCGGCTATCGGCCCTCGACCAACTTTGACCCTCCCCCCAGCCCTCGAGCCGTTACAATTCCTGCCGTGCGTCTAAATCTCGATCTGCTCAAACGTCTTTCGGAGGTGGCGGGCATCCCGGGCTGGGAAGACCGCGTGCGGGAACTGGTGCAGGCCGAGCTCGAGGGCCTGGTGGACGAGGTGCGCACCGACGCGCTGGGCAACCTGATCGCCCGCAGGAAGGGCAAGGGGCCGCGGGTGATGGTGGCGGCCCACATGGACGAGATCGGCTTCTACGTGCGGCACGTGGACGCCAAGGGCTTTCTGCGGGTGCAGAACGTGGGGGGCTTCGACACGCGCAACCTCTTCGCCCGCCAGGTGACCGTGCACACCGCCGGCGGCGACCTGCCGGGCCTGATGAACCCGGCCGGCAAGCCCATCCACATCTCCACCCCCGAGGAGCGCAACAAGATCCCCACCGTGGCCGACTTCTTCGTGGACGTGGGCCTGAGCGCCGAGGAGGTGAAGGCGCGGGTGAAGGTGGGCGACCCGGTGACGCTGCGCCAGGAGGGTATGCGGCTGGGCAAGTTCTTCACCGGCAAGGCCATGGACGACCGCGCCAGCGTGTTCGTGCTGCTCGAGGCCCTGCGCCTGCTCAAGGGCAAGAAGCTCGCCTGCGACCTCTACGCGGTGTTCACCACCCAGGAGGAGGTGGGGCTGCGCGGGGCCCTCACCAGCGCCTACGGCGTGGAGCCCGAGGTGGGCATCGCCCTCGACGTGACGTTGGCCGTAGACCTCCCCGACCTGCTCTCCCACCACTACGTGACCGAGGCGGGCAAGGGCGTCGCCATCAAGGTCATGGACTCCTCCGCCATCTCCGACCGTGGCCTGGTGCGCCAGTTCGTCGAGCTGGCCGAGAAGAAGAAGATCCCCTACCAGATGGAGGTGCTTCCCCTGGGCGGCACCGACGCCGGGGCCATGCAGCGCAGCCGCGCCGGGGTGCCCAGCCTCACCCTCTCCATCCCCACCCGCTACGTCCACACCGTCACCGAAGCCGTGCACACCGACGACCTCGAGGCCACGGCGGCGCTGCTGACGGCGTATCTCCAAGGGAAGTAGCCGGGCCGAAAACGGCGCTTCGGGGAGGTCGCCGCCGTGCCCCTGCGGCCGGCGCGCTACGGCCCCGATTTCCGTTAAGCCTGCCGTTATGGGCGGGCTTCGGCCCTTTAACGAGCGCCGGCGAGGAGGGGCGGAGGCGCTGGGTTTGGGGGAACTCGGGGTGCGGGCGCGGGCGTGACCTCGAGCCATAACGCTGTAACGCTCTTACCCGGCGGCCTTCGGGTTTGCAGTACCCTCAACCTTAGTATGAAAAGATCGATTTGGCTCACCCCATTGGTGCTGGTCCTGGCGGCCTGCCCCGGCCCGGGCCCGGCTAAAGTCGCCTGCAAGCCGTACCCTGCGGCCAACTTCCCCCAGGATTCCTACAGCGATTCGCGGCCGGTGGGCGGGGTGAGGGGCACCTCGAGCCCCGAAGGCACCCCCCGCCTGGTCACCGACGAGGAGCAGGCGGGCCCCGCCAAGGGCCGCATGAGCATCGACAACTGCTCCTTGCGGATGCCCCCGCTGCTCAACCCCGCCTTCGGGCGCATGGGCGTGGCCTACGGCCCCGTGGACCGCCAGAACGGCAAGGTGATCCACTTCCGCCTGACCGCGGGCGACGTGCAGGAGGAGAACAGCCTGACCTTCGGCGGCTTCAACTCGGCCAACCCCGCCACGCCCCTGGTGGGCTCCAACGCCATGCTGCTGCGCAACTTCAACCAGCAGGGCGGCACCTTCGACCTGGGCTCCAGGAGTGGGGCCATGGAGACCGGGCTGCCGCAGTTCCAGACCCAGATCGACGCCTACGTGATCCTGCGCGAGCGTGGGGCGATCTACCTGGTGGACGGGCTGGCGGGCGGCTACTACGCGTCGCTGCCCTCGGCCAGCGTGATCGGGCTCGACCAGAGCCTCACCACCGACGTCTCGCCCCAGGTCTACCCCGGGGTGCACAGCGCCAGCCCGGCCGACTCCCACCGCATCCACCACTTCCAGGTGCGCGACATCGCCGCGTGGCAGAACTGGTACGCCACCGCCCACGCCGCCGACCGGCTCACCGGCGGCGGGGCGCTGGGCACGGCGGAGAAGGGCGGGACCTGGGCGGTGACGGGCAACCTCAGCTCCACGGCCGACGGGGCCACCGCCGACGCCGGGGGCGCCCTGGCCTTCCTCGACCCCGGCGCCCCCTCGCAGGTGCTGGGCCTGACCGTGAAGACCGGCAGCAACCCCCAGGGCGTGGGGCTCATCTTCCGCGCCAACAAGGACGGCAGCGGCGTCTACACCAGCTACTACGAGCTGTTCATCTCCACCACCGAGTACGAGCTCGTGCGCGTGAGCGGCGCGACCCGCACCCGGATCGCCTTCGGCAACACGGCCAGCCAGTTGCTGCCCAAGAACGCCACCGTCCACCTCCAGGTCATCGACAGCGGCCCCAAGGACACCCGCTTCAGCGCCGGGGGGCGCATCCGCTTCCTCCTCGACGACAAGGAGCTCCTGAGCATCGACGCGCCCGCCACCGACTTCAGCAACGACGACAACAACGCCAGCGCGGGCTTCACGGGCGTGGGCTTCCGCATCGCCCCGGGGAGTGCCGGGGGCACGGCGGTGAGCTACTTCGAGGCCCACCCGCGCACCATCACCCTGCCCGCCGAGCTGCTGCTGCGCGAGGAGGAGGCCCCGCTCGAGGACACCGGCAACGTGGTGGTGGCCTCCGACGACTTCAGCGGGGAATTCCGCGAGCTCGCCGGCCGCAAGACCCCGGTGGGCGGGCTGGTGTGGGAGAAGAAGGCCAGCCGCAACCCCGAGGAGTACCTGGCGGTTGACGGCAACGGCTACGTCACCGCCTTCCCCACCTCCCTCAACGGCAGCCGGGGCAACTTCCTGCTCTACGGCCTGCCCTGGCCCAGCCAGTACAAGAACTTCGCCAGCCTCGAGGCCACCATCGTCCCCCCCGGCAGCGGCGTGCTGCGCCGGGAAGGGGAGGTGCTGGGCGTGGGGCAGCAGACGTGCTCGGGCTTCGACGCCGGCAACCCCTCGAGGAAGCACCGCCTGCGCGCGGGGCTGCTGCTGTGGCAGGACAAGAACAACTACGTCCTGCTGCGCGGCTTCATGGACGAGTCGCAGTCCGACGCCTCCGAGGTCGAGTGGCAGGTCCCCAGCCGCCCCGACTTCGCCCCCGTGGTGCGCCGCACCAACCTCAACGTGCGCTGGTGCCACGGCCAGCCCACCACGCTGCGCCTGAGCACCGACGGCGACCGCATCACCTTGTGGGTCAAGGGTGCGGTGGGCGTGGGCGACCCCGACACCAAGTTCGAGCCGGTGCAGACCTTCCGCTGGACCGACCTCTTCCCCGACCGTCCCCCCCTGAGCATCAACCTGGTGGGCCTGTACTTCTCCGAGGACGACACCGGCGCGCGCATCGACGGCTTCAAGGCTTCGGCGCGGAGGTAGGGCGGGGGCTCGGGGTTGAAGGCTGAGGGGTGTCGATGGTCGATAGCCGAACGCCCAACGCCCAACGCCCAACGCCGATAGCCCATAGCCGATAGCTGACGGCTTCCCCCTCCCTGCGTGCGGGGAGGGGTTCCTTTCACCACGAGCCACCCGTTCCCCGGCCATTTGCTTTCCGCGCGGCTTGCCCCAACAATCAGGGGCGTATGTCGCTCTCCTTCAGCGCCAGCCTCAAGGCCCGGCCGGTACAGGAATTCGTCAACCTGCTGCTCTTCCGGCCGCTGGCGTACGGGGTGGCGCGGGTGCTGTACCCTACGCCGGTCTCGCCGCCGATGCTGGTGCTGTTCCACACCCTGCTGGGGCTCGTCGCCGCGTACTTCGTGGCCCTGCGGCCCGAGCTGGACTGGGTCTCGGCGCTGCTGCTGCAGGTTAAAACCGTGCTGGACAACGCCGACGGCCAATTGGCCCGGCTGCGCGGCCAGGCCGACGAGATGGGCCGCTACCTCGACAGCGAGGCCGACCTGCTGGTCAACGTGGCGCTGTTCGGGGCGCTGGGGCTGCGCACGGGGGAGCCGTGGCTCAGCCTGGCGGGCTTCGCGGTGTTCACGCTGGTGCAGTCGTGGGACTTCAACGCCGAGTACCTCTACCGCGCGGCCCGCGGCGAGCCCTTCCGCCCGCCGGTGCGCGACCCCGACAGCCCCCTTTTGAACCTGCTGCGGGGCGTCTACGCCGTCTTCTACGCGCCGCAGGACCGCTGGGTGCGGGGCCTCGAGCACGCCCTCTTCGCCCGGCTCACCCGGGGCGTGGACGAGGCGAGGAGGCAGAGGCTGGCGCTGGAGTGGTGGAACTTGTGGTCGGTGGCGGCGGTGGTCAACTTCGGCCTCACCAGCCAGTTCGTGTTCATGGGGCTGTTCCTGCTCCTCCACGAGCCTGGTAGCTACCTTACCTTCGTGCTGTCGCAGGGGGCATATCTTGGGTTGGTCTACCTATGGCGGATCCTGCGCTTGCTCAATATCCGATCCCGACCGTAGCGGCCCTGGTGCAGGGGCCCTCGGGGCGGGTGCTCTTGGTCAAGACCACCAAGTGGAAGGGCCTGTGGGGCGTGCCCGGGGGCAAGGTGGGGTGGGGGGAGAGCCTCGAGGCCGCCCTGCGCCGCGAGCTGCGCGAGGAGGTGGGCCTGGAACTCACCCACGTGCGGCTGGCCCTGACCCAGGAGGCCATCTTCGACGAGCAGTTTTATAAGCCCGTGCACTTTTTGTTCTTCAACTACTTCGCGGCCTCGGCTTCGGAGGAGGTCACGCCCAACGAGGAGATCGCGGAGTGGGCCTGGGCCGGCCTGCACGAAGCCCGCCGCTACCCGCTCAACAGCTACACCCGGGTGCTGCTCGACGCCTACTTCGCCCAGAGTGAGGCCCGCGGATGAGGGGCGAGCGCGTCGCGCTGGTGACGGGCTCGGCCCGGGGCATCGGGCGGGCGGTCCTGCTGGGCCTGGCCGGGCGCGGCTTCGCGGTGGCGGTGCACTACCGCAGCAGCGAGGCCGAGGCCGAGCGGACCCGCGCCGAGGCCGAGGCGCTGGGGGTGCGGGCGGTCAAGCTCAGGGCCGACGTGACCGACCTCGAGCAGGCCCGCTGCCTCGTCGAGCAGGTCGTGGGGCAGCTCGGCGGGCTGCACGTGCTGGTCAACAACGTCGGCGACTACCTCAAGAAGCCCGTCGAGGAGCTCACCGCGCGCGAGTGGCAGGCCCTGCTCGACTCCAACCTCAACGCGCCCTTCTACGTCACCCAGGCCGCGCTGCCCCACCTGCGGGCGGCGGGCTGGGGGCGGGTGGTCAACATCGGCTATGCGGGGGCGCAGAACCTGGTGGCCCGCAGCGGCATCGCGCCCTACGCCATCGCCAAGACCGGGCTGATCCTGTACTCCAAGGCCCTGGCCGAGCGGGTGGCCCCCTGGGGCGTCACGGTCAACGTCGTCGCGCCCGGGGTGGCCGAGAACTCGGTGTCGCAGCCGCTCGAGGAGATCCCCATGGGCCGCGCCGCGCGGCTGGACGAGCTCGCCCGCGCGGTGCTGTTCTTCGTCGAGGAGGGCTCGGCCTACCTCACCGGGCAGGTGCTCGAGGTCGCGGGGGGGTGGAACCTGTGAGGCGATCCGGGAACAAGTGTCCAAACTACGTTCAAGTTTTGTATAAAGGAGCAACATGGGACGCATGATCGAAGTCGAGGACACCGGGCTCAGCTTCACCAGCGACATCGACATCGACCGCATGAGCGCCCTCGCGCTGGAGTGGCTCGAGCTCATTGGCGAGGACCCCCGGCGCGAGGGGCTGATCAAGACGCCCGACCGCATGGCTAGGGCCTGGGCCTTCCTGACCAAGGGCTACCGGGAGAGCCTCGAGGAGATCGTGGGCGGGGCGGTCTTCGAGGCCGAGGGCAGCGAGATGGTGGTGATCAAGGGCATCGAGTACTACTCCATGTGCGAGCACCACCTCCTGCCCTTCTTCGGCAAGGTGCACATCGGCTACATCCCCCGCAAGAAGATCTTGGGCCTGTCCAAGTTCGGCCGCATCACCGACATGTTCGCCCGCCGCCTGCAGGTGCAGGAGCGGCTGTCGGTGCAGATCGCCCAGGCCATCTGGGACCTCCTCGAGCCCGTCGGGGTGGGGGTGGTGGTCGAGGGGCAGCACATGTGCATGATGATGCGCGGGGTGGAGAAGCAGCACTCGAGCACGACCTCGAGCGCCATGCTCGGCAACTTCCGTGAGGACGCCAAGACGCGGGATGAGTTCTTGAGCTTGTTGCGGTAGTGGTGCTGATGGCTGATAGCCGGGAGCGGGTCGTGCGTCGGGTGCGGGTCGTACGTCCTACGTCGTACGCAAAACGCGAGACGCAAGACGCAAAACGCTAAACGCAAGACGCGGGTCGTACGTCGTACGTCGTACGCCGAACGCAAGATGCAAAACGCGAGACGCCCTTTGTTTACCCCCCTTAACAAGGGGGGCTGGGGGGGATAAACCCTCCCCGCGGGCGGGGAGGGACGACCGTGGGCGAGCTGCTGGAGGACTGGCTAGCCAAACCCTCCCCGCGCGTGGGGAGGGACGGGGAGGGGCGAACCACGGGCCACGCACCGCACCCGATGAAAGCCCCGGGCTGCCGGGGGCCCGGGGGCGTGGCCTTCGCGTGGCTTCAGTTCAGGGGGCAGCCGAGTTCGTTGGCGGCCTCGAGGCGGTTCTTGGTGGCCTCGTAGGAGCCGCTGTCGAAGGCTGCTTGGAACATGCTGACGACCTGGGCGGTGGTGTAGGGGTAGTTCACGTCGGGGTTGGAGGCGTTGAGCAGCGCGGCCACGGCGTGCCGCATGAGCGCTTTGAGGCCGCCGCCGCCCTGCTGGAGGGCCTGGAGCAGCGTGAGGTCGGGGTTGGTGGCGTCGCGGCCGAAGACGGCGTCGAACTTGTCGCCGGGGGAGTAGCCGACCCAGGAGTCGAAGTGCTGCTCCTGCCTCCAGTAGCCGGGGGTGCAGCCCTGGCCGCCGGGGGTGCGCGGCGCGCCCGAGCTGGCGACGATGTCGCTGACCATGATCGAGTCGCCGCCGGTGAGGTGCAAGGGCTTGTTGGGGTCGCCGTCGGGGGAGCGGATGGTCACGCTGACGCTGCTGGCGCTGCCGGGGACGTTGGAAAGCACCAGGCTGCCGATGAGCAGCTCGCTGCCCCGGTTGGGCGTGTTATGCGTGAGGCTGCCGTTCACCCCGCCCGCGCTGGCCTCGACGACCGCGGTGCGCTTGACCCCCTCGGAGGTGGTGAGGCCGCTCAGGTCGGCGATGGCGTAGCTCACCGTCACGTCGCGCGGCCCGGAGGCGGTGGGGATGGGCAGGGTGGCGGTGTAGGCGTCGCGGTTCTGGCCCACGGTGAGCTTGGCGCCCCACCACAAGTCGGCGAAGGGCTTGATCCCGCTGCTGGGCGGGTTGGAGGCGCTGGCCGGGCGGAACACCGCGGCGATGAGGGCGCGCGGGGAGTAGTACTTGTCCGGCTCGCTGGTGGGGGTCACCTCGGCCCGCAGGGAGAGCGGGTCGGTGCAACTGAGGCTGCCGAAGTCGTGCTCGTAGTGCCAGCCGAAGGCGGTGGTGTAGCTGGGGGCGGCCAGGTCCACGGCCGTGACGCTGGCCCCGCAGATGAGCTCGAGGCGGACGTTGGTGGGGACGGGGTAATCGCCCTGCTCCTCGCCCTCCTGCCCCCCGCCCTTGAGCTCGACCTGGGCGATGAGCCGCTTGACGGAGGCCGGGTCGCTGATGGACACGGTCTGCGGGTTGACGACGCTGCCGTCGCTGCCCATCCCGGCCCCGACGAGTTCGACCGCGAAGCCTTGGGTGTAGCTCCAGGTCGTGGTGCCCGGGGAGACGGGGTAGATCAGGCTGCTGGGGTCGCCCTCGTGGCGCGTCTGGGGTGCGGAGCTACAGGCCGCCAGCAGGCCCAGGCCGATAATCGTCCCGACGAATCTGTGCCAAGTCATCGGTCACCTCCTGAATTGTCCGGCACCTTTAACCATAAGACCTCGAGCCAGGGCGAATGATGTGGGCCTCCGGGCCGCCGCAG
The DNA here is from genome assembly GCF_003574345.1 of Calidithermus terrae. NCBI lineage: Bacteria > Thermotogati > Deinococcota > Deinococci > Thermales > Thermaceae > Calidithermus > Calidithermus terrae. The sequence goes on along the minus strand of NZ_QXDL01000037.1, from coordinate 11,118 downwards.
AGCCCGAAACCGCGCTGCGGCAGCCTGCCGCAGCGAGATTAATTGCAGTCCTTAATCCTCGCCGCCCGCGCCGGTAACGGCCGCCGAAGGGGGCCGGGCGGCCCTCGCGTAAAGCCGCGTTAATGCCTACGTTACCTCCGTGTTGCACACTGGGCTGTGGTGTTCAGGGGACCTTTAAGCGCCTGAAAAGCCTCTGGCAGACGCGACTCAGCTAGTAACGCACGAATAACGGCGACTTCACTAAGGTGTACGCTGCAGGGCCCGAGTAGGCCGGGATGTTTGTTCGAGGTGGGAAATTCTATGATGCCGATACCCGATTACGACCAGATCCAAGGCGCTCCTAAACCCCAGCCTAGGGTAATTGCCATTATCCCGGCCTACAACGAGGCCCGGTTCATCGCCGGCGTGGTGCTCGAGACCAGGCGCTACGTCAGCGAGGTCATCGTCGTTGACGACGGCTCCACCGACCGCACCGCCCAGCTCGCGCAGGCCGCCGGGGCCACCGTGATCCGACAGCCGCGCAACATGGGCAAGGCCGAGGCCCTCAACGCCGGCTTCCGCGCCGCCCGCGAGCTCAACCCCGACGTGGTGGTCTGCCTCGACGGCGACGCCCAGCACGACCCCGCCGACATCCCCGACGTCATCGCGCCGGTGCTCGAGGGCGGGGCCGACGTGGTGATCGGCTCGCGCTTCCTCGAGAAGCGCAGCGACATCCCCGGCTGGCGCATCGTCGGGCAGCACACCCTCACCTTCGTCACCAACCTCACCAGCGGCATCAAGACCACCGACAGCCAGTCGGGCTTCCGCGCCTTCTCGCCGTTGGCCCTGCGTGCCTTGCGCTTCCACACCGGGGGGCTGGGCGTGGAGTCGGAGATGCAGTTCCACATCCAGAAGGCCGGGCTCAAGGTGGCCGAGGCGCCCATCAACGTCTCCTACCTCGACGGCAACAAGCGCAACCCGGTGGTGCAGGGCCTGCAGATCCTCGACTCCATCGTGAGCCTGGTGGCGCGGCGTCGCCCGCTGCTGTTCTTCTCCATGCCGGGCCTGATCCTGGCCGTGGCGGGGCTGGTGATGGGCGTGGACGTGGTGCTGACGATGAACAAGTTCGGCATCCTCAAGACCGGCACCGCCATCCTCTCCTCGATCGCCATCATCGGCGGGCTGATGCTGGGCGTGACCGGGGTGCTGCTGCACGCCTTGGCCGGCTTCGTCGAGCGGGTGCGCAGCGAGGTTGACTCGGCGGTCGCGGCGCGGCTCGAGGCCTTGAAGTAACCGTATTCCCCGTATTCGAAGTTCGGGTCACGAGGATTCACCGATGGAAAACGCCAAGACTGTGACGGTGGTGGGGGCCGGGTACGTGGGCCTGTCCACCGCGGTGGCCCTGGCCCTGCTGGGGCACGAGGTCCGGGTGCTCGACACCAACGCCGCCCGCGTCGAGGGGCTCAAACGGGGCGAGCCCCCCTTCTACGAGCCGGGCCTGGCCGAGTCGCTGGCCCAGGCCGCGCCCCGCCTCCGCTACACCACCGACCCCGCCGAGGCCTACGGCGGCAGCGAGGTCGCCGTCGTCGCGGTGGGCACCCCGCCCACCCCGGCCGGCCACGCCGACCTGCGCTACCTCTACCAGGCCCTCGAGACCCTCGCCCAGCACCGCGTGGGGCTGGTGGTGGTCAAGTCCACGGTGCCGGTGGGCACCAACCAGGACGCCAAGCGCATCCTGGGGCCCGGCGTGGCGGTGGCCTCCAACCCCGAGTTCTTGCGCCAGGGCCAGGCCCTCTCCGACACCCTCTACCCCGACCGCATCTTAGTGGGCGCGGAGGAGGAGTGGGTGTTCGGGGTGCTCGAGCGCCTCTACCAGCCCCTCGTCGAGCAGAGCTTCGAGGAATTGCCCTGGCTGCCGCGCCCCAAGGCGCTGCGCGAGGCCGTCGCCCGGGGCTACCGCGTGCCGCTCGTGCGCACGGGGCTCGAGAGCGCCGAGCTCGCGAAGTACGCGGCCAACGCCTTCCTCGCCACCCGCATCTCCTTCATCAACGAGATCGCCAACGTGGCCGAGGCGGTGGGCGCCGACATCGAGGAGGTGGTGCGGGCCATCGGGCTCGACCCACGCATCGGGCCGCACTTCCTCAAGGCGGGCCTGGGCTACGGCGGGAGCTGCTTCCCCAAGGACACCCGCGCCCTGGCCTACCTCGCCAAGCGCGGCGGCTACGACTTCAAGCTGCTGCGCGCGGTGATCGAGGTCAACCAGGCCCAGCGCTACCGGCTGGTGGAGAAGGCCGAGGCCGTGCTGGGCCGCCTCACCGGCCAGACCGTCGTGCTGCTGGGGCTGGCCTTCAAGCCCGGCACCGACGACCTGCGCGACGCGCCCAGCCTCGAGATCGCCGAGGAGCTGCTGGCCCGCGGGGCCCGGGTGCGCGCCACCGACCCCAAGGCCCTCGAGCTCGCCAAGCAGATCCTCGACCCCCGCGTGGAGACCTTCGCCGACCCGCTGGAGGCCCTCGAGGGCGCCGACGCCGTGCTGCTGGTGACCGAGTGGCCCGAGTACCGCGCCCTCGACTGGGCCGAGGTCAAGCGCCGCCTGCGCCGCCCGGTGGTGCTCGACGGCCGCAACGCCCTCGACCCCCGGGCCATGGAGGCGCTGGGCTACGTCTACCAGGGCATCGGGCGGGGGCGCAAGCTGTCGGAACTGGCCCTATGAGGCTGGCGGGATGCCGAGTGCCTGGCGCCGGGCGCGGGTCGTGCGTCGTACGCCCTGCGTCGTACGCCGAACGCAAAACGCCAAACGCAAGACGCAAAACGCAAGGTGCAGGACGACTTGGCCCTCGACCCTCGACGAACCGCGATCCACGGGTCTTGCGCATCCTGCCCTTAGCCATCGGCCATCAGCTACCGGCCATCGCCGTAGGACCTCACCATGCCTGAGCTCAGCCTGCTGATCGTCGCTTACAACAGCCGTGCCGACCTCGAGCGCCTGCTCCCCAGCGTCTACGGCCAGGGCGTGGAGTGCGAGATCCTGGTGGTGGACAACAACCCCGCCGACGGCACCGGCGAGTGGCTGTGCCAGCACCACCCCGCCGTGCGGGTGCTGAGCAGCCCGCGCAACGGCGGCTACGCCGGGGGCAACAACTTCGGCATCCGCGAGGCGCTTGGGGAGTTCGTGCTGGTGCTCAACCCCGACACCGTGCTGCACCCGGGAGCCCTGCAAACGCTGCTCGAGGCCGCCCGCGCCCACCCCGACGCCCTGATCGGGGCCAAGCTGCTCAACCCCGACGGCACGGTGAACGCGGTGGGCAACCACATGCACTACTCCGGCATCACCACCTGCCGGGGCCTGGGCGAGCCCGCCGCCCGCTACCGCGGCCTCGAGCCCGTCCCCCTGGTCTCGGGCGCGGCCTTCATCGCCGCCCGCCGGACGCTGCTGGGGCTCGGCGGCTTCGACGAGGACTACTGGATGTACCTCGAGGACACCGACCTCTCGCTGCGGGCCCGCCTGCGCGGCCACCCGCTCTACAACGCCAACGACGCGGTGATCACCCACTACTACCGGCTGGGCATGAGCCCCCGCAAGTTCTACCACCTCGAGCGCAACCGCCTGCTCACGCTCTTGAAGGTCTACGAGGGCCGCACCCTGCGCCGCATCGCGCCCGCGCTGCTGCTCACCGAGCTGGCGACCTGGGCCTTCGCGCTGCTGAAGGGCTGGCCCTACCTCCGCGCACGCGGGGAGAGCTACGGCTGGCTGTGGCGAAACCGCGCCGCCGTCCGCGCCAAGCGGGCCGAGGTGCAGCGCAGCCGCAGCGTGCCCGACGCGGCGATCCTGCGCGACGCGCTCACGCAGCTCCCCTTCGACCAGCTCACCAGCCCCAAGCTCGCGGGGGTGCTCGAGCGCCTGACCACCCCGCTCTACCGCCTGGCCGCGCCCCGGAGGACGGCGTGAGGGTCGCGCACGTCAGCGCCACCTTCCCGCCCTACTGGGCCGGGACCGGCAACGTGGCCTACCACAACGCCCGCGTCCTGCACGAGCGGGGGCACGCGGTGACGGTGTTCACCGCGGGGGAGGGGGGCGGCCTGAGCTTCCCCTTCGAGGTCGTGCGGCTGCCCGAGCTGCTGCGGCTGGGCAACGCGCCCTTCACGCCCGCCCTCGTCGGCAAGCTCCGGGGCTTCGACCTGATCCACCTGCACTACCCCTACATCTTCGGCGCCGAGCTCACCGCGCTGGCCGCGCGGCTTTACCGCACGCCGATGGTGCTGACCTACCACAACCGCCTCGAGGAGACCCACCGCCTCAAGCGCGTGCTCTTCCAGGGCTACAACCTCGGCGTCGAGCCGCTGGTCTTCCGCACCGCCCGGCGGCTGCTGGCGGTGCGGCGCGAGCACCTCAGCACGCTCTACCCGCACCTCGAAGCCGACCCCCGCCTGCAAGAGTTGCCCAACGGCGTAGACACGGGCCTCTTCACGCCGGGGGACCGCCTCGAGGCCCGCCGCCGCTACGGGGTGCCCGGCGACGCGCCGCTCGCCCTCTTCGTGGGCGCCCTCGACCAGGCCCACCGCTTCAAGAACGTGGACGGCCTGATCCGCGCCTTCGCGCGGGTGCCCCTGCCCGAGGCCCGGCTGTGGGTCGTGGGGGACGGGGGGCTCAGGCCCGAGCTCGAGGCCCTCGCCCGGCAACTGGGCCTGGGGGAGCGGGTGCAGTTTCTGGGCAAGCACGCCCCCAGCGCCCTGCCGCCCTTCTTCCGCGCCGCCGACGTGAGCGTGCTGCCCTCGACGGGGGTGGAGTCGTTCGGGCTGGTGCTGCTCGAATCCATGGCCTGCGGCACGCCGGTGATCGCCGCCGCGCTGCCGGGGGTGCGCACGCTGGTGGAGGAGGGCGCAGACGGCCACCTGGCCGCGGTGGGCGACGAGGCCGACCTGGCCCGGCTGCTCGAGCTGCGGCTGCGGGGCCGCGACCAGGCCGAAGCCATGGGCCGCAAAGGCCGCGAGAAGGTGCTGCGCGAGTACGACTGGGGCGTGATCGCGGGGCGCCTCGAGCAGACCTACGCCTCGGTGCTGCGCGAGGCGAAAGCCCGCAGCGCCGCCGTGTGAGTATGGAACTCCACCTCCGCGTCGAAGCGCTCCCCGGCTTCCCCGGCCTCGACGGCGCGCACGAGCTGGCCTGGGGCTACCTGCTCGACCGGGTCTTCGGCGACGCCTACCGCAGCGGGGTGGGCTCCCTGACCCTCGTCCTGCCGCACCCCGCCCTGGAGGAGTGGGCCCGCTGGCGGGCCGAACAGACCCCGGCCAAAGGCGGGCGCACCGGCTTCGCCGCGCTGGACGGCTCGAGGCCCCAGCCTGCCGACCGGGTGTACGCGCTGGGCTTTGGCCCGCTGGCCCCGGCGGCCTTGCGCCGGCGTTCCCCCGGCCTCGCGCCCGCGCGCCTCGAGGCGCGCCTGTACGTCTACACCCTGCCCGCGCTGCTGGCGAGCCTGCCCATGCGGCTCAACGCCCCGCGCCTGCGGGACGTGGGCTGGCTGGGGATGCGCCGCCACTTCGTGAGCGAGAAGCCGGTGGCGGCCTACTACCGCCTCGAGATCGGGGGTGGGGCGTGAAGGGCTTCGCGGTTGAGCGCCAAGATACGTCGATGGTCGATAGCCAAACGCAAAACGCCGAACGCCGAAGGCTGAAGCCCAAGGCCAGGGGGCGAGGTGTTTGAGCGTGGGGGAGGTGGCCTGTGACTGACCTCCACACCCTGGGGGATGCGGGGGCGGTGGATCCGCCACCTGGTGCTGGCCGCGTTGCCCAGGCCCTCGCCGGCCTCGAGGCCTGGCTCCAGACCCTGCGGCAGCCCGGCGGCTACGCGGGCCCGGTGGCGCACTGGTGGTCCAACCGCTTCCGCTACACCGGCCCCGGCCTGGACTGGCGCTACGAGGGCATCCTGGCGGGGTACGCGCTGCTGTTGAAGAAGACCGGCGAGGCCCGCTGGCGCGAGCGGCTCGAGCAGGCCGCCGCCGACCTGATCCGGGGCCAGAACCCCGACGGCACCTACAAGGCCTCGCGCTTCGAGCTCAACCCCGGCCCCCTGGGCACGCCCCACGAGGCCGCCGCCACGCTGGGGCTGCTGCTGGCCCTGGAGGGCCTGCCGGACCCCGCAGCGGCGCTCCGGGCCGCCCGGCGCAACCTCGACGCGCTGATCGCCCGGCTGTACCTGCCCGAGGAGAAAGCCTTCCGCGACCGGGTGCCCAACAAGCTGTGCACCCTGGCCCAGGCCCTACTGGCCTACGCCGAGGCCAGCGGCGAGGAGCCCTACCTCGAGTACGCCCGGGCCGCGCTCGAGCAGGCCCTGCGCTACCAGGTGCGCGAGGGTTTCGTGCGGGGGGCCACCCACCAGTACGCCCCCACGCCCGAGGCCGGCGACGAGCGCTTCTTCCCCTACTACCAGGCCCGCTGCGTCCCCCCGCTGGCCGAAGGGGCGCGGGTGCTGGGCGAGGGCCGCTACCTCGAGGCCGCCCACGCGGTGCTCGAGTTCGTCGAGCGCACCCGCGAGGGCGCCAGCTGGCCCATGGTGCTCTACCCCAGCGGGCGGCGCGGCGAGCTGCGCTTCCTGGCCGGCATGGCCGACGTGCTGCTGGCCTACCGCCGGCTGGGCCGCCCCCTGCCCGCCGAGCCGCTGGGGGCCCTCCTGGCTGCCCAGTACCCCTCCGGCGGCTTCCCCACCTTCTTCATGGCCCGCCCCGACCACCGCGCGGCGACGGCGGTGGCGGGCTGGAACGACAAGGTGTTCCGCCTGCTGGCCGAGCTGCTCCCCGACGGGAGGCCGCTGCCCGCCGCCCAGGTCGCTCCCGCCGAGGTTCCGGTCTGGATCGAGGGCAAGGAGGCCCGCATGCTCGAGACCCCCGAGTTTCTGCGCTTCGAGCGGAAGGGGGCCGTGCTCTACGAGTGGGCTAAGCCCGAGCCCTGGGCGCGGGTGGTGACCCTGCCCTTCGAGCGCCGCTGAGGACACCGGTGGCCGCCCGTGGTGCGTTTTTCCCTGTTATCCCCCACGTTACGCCCGCGTTGCAGGCTCGAGCCGGGGGCTCGAGGCCCGCGCACCCCGCGCCCGAGCCTTGCCGCAGACCCGACAAACCCGAAATAACGTCGCCTTTACGCCGCCGCGCCTAGCATTGGAGCTAGTTCGGAGGGATTTATGCAGCAAGCGCCCGCTACGGCCCAGCCCGACCCGCCCACCCTGCCGCCCTTCACGGCGCTGGTGGCGGCGTGGGGCGAGGGGCCGCAGGTCGAGGCCCATATTGAAAGCTTCAAGGCGATGCGCTGGCCCGGGGCCGAGCTGATCGTCGTGGCCGGCGGCAAGGACGACACCTACGCCCGCGCCAAGGCCCTCGAGGGCGACGGGGTGCGGGTGCTGGAGCAGAGGCCCGGCATGGGCAAGCAGCGCTCGCTGCGCGAGGCGCTCAAGCACGCCCGCCACGACCTGATCTTCCTCACCGACGCCGACTGCCTCTTCGAGCGCGAGGTGCTGCAGAAGCTCTTCGCGCCCATCGTCGAGGGGCGCTACCAGGCGGTGACGGGGGGCTCGAGGCCCCTGCCCTCCCAGGCGGGCAACCCCCTCGCCGACTACGAGCGCGCCCGCGAGGTCACCTTCTTCGCCAACCACCCCGCCGAGAGCGACGGCATCCTGGGCCGCAACGCCGCCCTCACCCGCCGCGCGCTCGAGCAGGCCGGGAACTTCGCCGAGGACGTGCCCACCGGCACCGACTACCACCTCGCCAAGAAGCTGCTGCAGGCCGGGCACAAGATCGGCTTCGTGCGCGAGAGCCTGATCCCCAGCGAGTACCCCGACACCGCCCGCAGCTACCTCCAGCGCCGGCGCCGCTGGGTGAAGAACCTGCTGGTGCACGACCCCCGGAAGAACCGCGCGGCCCTCGCCCAGAGCGCGGCCTTGGCCGCCCTGGTCCTGCCGGCGCCCGTCTGGCTGCTGCTGCCCAAGCCGCTGGGCTGGGTGCTGCTGCTGCCCGCGCTGGCGGCCCTGGCCCTGCGCTACCGCGACATGCTGCGCGGAGGTGCTAGCCTGAGGACACTGCTGCGGGTGCCCTACTTCACCGTGCTCGACCAGATCGGGGTATTGGGCGCGTTGTGGGACTACTACGACCCCAAGCGCCGCAGGAAGTGGTAGGAGAGAGCCTATTCTTATGCGAAAGCCCAAGTACGTGATGATCAGCTCCGAGGTCCGCCGCGACCTCGAGCAGCCCCTCGAGCACTTCAAGCGCCTGGAGATCTACCACCTCTACAACCGCGCCCCCTGGAACGACCTGCGCGAGGAGGACTTCCAGCAGCGCACCCGCCGCTTCGGCTCGCCGCTGTCGCTGTTTTTGCGCCTGCAGGAGATCAAGCCCGACATCATCCAGGGGCCCGAGCCCATGTCGGCGCTGATGTTCCCCTACCTCTGCGCCACCTTCCTCTACCTGCTGCTCAACCCCCGCGTCAAGCTGGTCACGGCCAGCCTCGAGGCCATCCCGCTGGAGAAGAAGTACCCCTGGCCCATCCTCTGGCCCATGAAGCGGGTGCTGCCCCTGTGGTTCCGCCGGGCGATGGTGATCTTCTACCTGGAGGGCGGGGCGAAGTACAACCTCGAGGCGGGCGGCGCGCCGCCGGAGAAGATGGTCCACCACCTCTACGGCTCGTGGGGCGTGAACCTGCGCGAGTGCAACCCCGAGGGCCCTAGGGTGAGCTACGCCAAGCCCTACCCGGTGATCCTCAACGTCGGGCGCATGGTGCCCCTCAAGGGGGCGCACGTGCTGATCGAGGCCTACAAGCAGGTGCGCGACCGCGGCCTCCAGGCCACGCTGGCCCTGGTGGGCGACGGCCCCGAGCGGGCCAACCTCGAGGCCCAGGCCCGCTCGACGGGCTACGGCGAGGACATCGTCTTCCACGGCACCGTCAAGAACGCCGACCTGCCCGACTACCTGCGCGCGGCCAGCGTCTTCGTGATGCCCAGCATCAGCGGCAAGATCTGGACCCAGCAGCTCTCCTCGGCCACCTGGCAGGCCATGGCCTGCGGGTTGCCGGTGGTGGTCTCCGACATCGGCCGCATGGCCGAGTTCACCCCCCCTGAGGCCGGCTTCCTGGTGCCCGAGAACGACCCCAAAGCCCTGGGCGACGCCCTCGCCCGGCTCATCGCCGACCCCGAGCTGCTGAGGCGCATGAGCGAGGGCGCGCTGGCCTACGCCCGCGCCCGCTTCGACGACGCGAAGAACATCGCCCGCGTGGAGGAGATCATCCTCGAGCGCGCCGGCTTTGCCCCCCCCGCCGCAGAGGTGTCCCCATGAGCAAGAGCAACCCCGCCTTAGAGCCCAAAAAAGCCCGCCTGCAGGACGTGCGCATGATCGAGCTGCCCAAGATCCCCGACCCCCGGGGCAACCTCACCTTCATCGAGGGCGGCCGCCACGTGCCCTTCGACATCCAGCGCGTCTTCTACCTCTACGACGTGCCCGGCGGCGAGAGCCGCGGCGGCCACGCGCTCAAGACCACCGAGCAGTTCCTCATCGCCGTCTCGGGCTCCTTCACCGTGGTCGTTGACTCGGGCGGCACGCGCCAGCGCTACTTCCTCAACCGCTCCTACTTCGGCCTCTACCTCCCGCCCATGATCTGGCGCGAGATCGAGGACTTCTCCTCGGGCGCGGTGTGCTTGGTGCTGGCCTCGAGGCCCTACGACGCGGGGGATTATTACCAGGACTACCAGGAATTCCTGGAGGCTTCGCGGAAGCTGCAGTGAGGCCGCCGGCGGCCGAGCGCCAAACGCCGTATGTCATGAGCATCCACCGATAGGAGTTCAGATGAAGATTCCCTATTTCGAATTGCAGTCGGCTTACCAGGAACTCAAGCGCGAGCTCGACGAGGCGGTGGGCCGGGTGGTGAGCAGCGGCTGGTACATCCTGGGCAGCGAGGTCGAGGCCTTCGAGGAGGAGTACGCCGCCTACGTCGAGGCCCGGCACTGCGTGGGGCTGGCTAACGGCCTCGACGCGCTCTACCTGGCGCTGCGGGCCATGGGGGTGGGGCCGGGCGACGAGGTGATCGTGCCGTCGAACACCTACATCGCCACCTGGCTGGCGGTGTCGTACGTGGGGGCTAGGCCCGTGCCGGTCGAGCCGGAGATGCTCAGCTACAACATGGACCCCGCCCGGGTGGAGGCGGCCATCACCGAGCGCACCAAGGCCATCCTGCCCGTGCACCTCTACGGCCAGCCCGCCGACCTCGACCCTTTGCTCGAGGTCGCCCGCAGGCACGGCCTGTGGCTGCTGGAAGACGCTGCCCAGGCCCACGGCGCGCGCTACAAGGGCAAGCGCGTCGGCGCCCACGGCGACGTGGTGGCCTGGAGCTTCTACCCCAACAAGAACCTGGGCGCCTTGGGCGACGGCGGGGCCGTCACCACCGACAACCCCGAGCTCGCCGACCGCATCCGGGTGCTGAGGAACTACGGCTCACGGGTCAAGTACGTCAACGAGGTCAAGGGCGTCAACTCCCGCCTCGACCCCATCCACGCCGCCGCCATGCGGGTCAAGCTGGCCTACCTCGACGAGTGGAACGAGCGCCGCCGCGCCTTGGCCGCCTACTACCTCGAGGCCCTGCGCGGCACCGGCCTCACCCTGCCCCAGACCGCCCCCTATGCCGAGCACGTCTGGCACATCTTCGCGGTGCTCTCCCCCGAGCGCGACGCCCTGCAGAAACACCTGGCCGAGCGCGGCGTGGGCACCCTCATCCACTACCCCATCCCGCCCCACCTGCAAGCGGCCTACCGCGACCTCGGCTACAAGCAAGGCGACTTCCCCCTCAGCGAGCGCATCCACGCCCAGGAGCTTTCGCTGCCGCTGGGGCCGCAGCTCAGGCGCGAGGAGGCGGAGTACGTCGTCGAGGCGGTGCGGAGTTTCAGGGGGTCGGTGGTTGATCGCCGGTAGCCGGGTGCTGAACGTGGGTCGGACGTCGGGCGTCGGGCGTCGGGCGTCGTACGTCCTACGTCGTACGTCGTACGTCGTACGCAAAACGCAAAACGCAAAACGCAAAACGCAAGACGCAAGACGCAAAACGCAAGACCCTTCAGCGGGGTCAATCATCCACTGGGGTTGCGCCCTACCCCACAGGCTGGCTGCAGCCCCACTT
>NZ_QXDL01000369.1:0-2173 GCF_003574345.1 Calidithermus terrae | reverse complement strand
GGGCGGTGACGGCTCGGGTTGGGGCGGGGCTCCGGGCCGCACCGGGCGAACTCGAGCTCACCCGCTGCAAGAAGCCCTTGGCCTGCTGGCTGAGCGCGTCGAGGTCCTTGCGAAAGCCCGCGAGGTCGTTGGCGGAGAGCTTGCTCAGGGCGTCAACGAAGGCGCGGGCGCTCAGGCCGCTGGCCCGGGGCGACTCCTGCACGACGAGGTAGAGGGTGTAGGCGCGGGTGGCCTCGAGGAAGGCCTGGGTAGCGCTGGTCTGGCTGCGCGCCCGTGCGAGGGCGTTGACGATGCCCTGGGCGTAGGTGCGCTCGAGGGTCCGGCGCACCTTGTCGATGTCGCTGCCCAGCCCCTGGACCTCGGCGGTGAGGGCCTTGGGCAGGGCGCTGGCGGCGACGAGGCGGGGCAGCAGGGCGCTGGCTACCTCGGACTGGCCGCTGCCCAAAGCGTCGAAGTAGCTGTCGTAGAGGGCCTTGCCCAGGAGGCTTCGCACCATCTGCAAGCGGGCCTCGAGGTCGGCCCTGCTCTTGCGGGCCAGCGAGGTCTGGGCGTCGCTCAGGGCGGTGGAGATGCCCTCGCGCAGCTTGGGCGAGAGGTCGCCCCCCTCCTTGCTGAGGTACTCGCTGGCCTGCTTCAGGAGGTCGCTGGCCTGTTTGGGGTTGCTGCCCTGCACGCTCTGGACCTGGTTCATCAGCGAGGCGACCTTGTCATACACGGTGGTCAGCGGGGCGGCCCAGGCCCAGGCCCCGAGGACGATTACGGCGATCCATCGTTTCATCATCAAGCCTCCTAGCGTGGTCTGGCCTCTTGGGGTACCGTCTGTAGCTGGCGCAGCCGGTAGAGCAGGTGTCCGGGGTTGGCGTCGTGGTCGGCGAGCACCGCCACCCAACTCTGGCCCATCCCACGCACCATAAGCTGGGCGTTTCCCATGACAGTGTAAAACATGGCGTACGGTTGCCTTAGGGAAAGTAACCGGTGGGCCGTGCCCACGAGCATGGGCAATTCCCCCGAGTCCTCCGGCAAGCGGATCTCCGACCCCCACGGCGTCTGGACCGCCACCCCGATGACGCCCTCGAAGCGGGCGAGCTCCTGCAAGAGGCCCACGCGCGCCTCCGCCTCGCTGAGGTCGAGCCAGTCGGGGGGGAGCTCGAGGGTGGGCTCGCTCGGCAGGCTGGCGGGCGCCGCCGGCGTGCTCACGGGCACGGCCTGGGTCTGGCGCAGGGCCTTGACCAACGCCTTGAGCGGCGGCACCTGCCCGGCAATGGGCAACACCTGCCGCAACTCCGCCAGGAGCGGCCCCTCGATCAGCTCGATCCACTCCCCCGGCCCCATCATCCGGGGGTTCTTGCGGGCCTTGTGCAGCACCCGGCGCAGCAGACCCTCCGCCGCCCCCCGCGACACGTACGCCATCAGCGCTTCGATAATTTTGGCTTCAACATCCACTCGGTGACACCTTCCCAGGTGATTATAGGCGGGAGGGCTTGCCAAGCGCGTGACGATTGTGTACCATCTCTGATGCCCAATTCCGGGTGCACCCCCGGGAGGGGGCGCCGCCAGAGCCTCGTTGGGGCGTCGTCTAACGGCAGGACTACGGATTCTGGCTCCGTCAATCGTGGTTCGAATCCACGCGCCCCAGCCAACTTATTCGCCTCCAGCCGCGAGTAATAGGCCTGGAAACAGCAAAACCGCCAGATCACCTCACGTCTGGCCCCATCGACTAGCGGTTAGGTCACCGCCCTTTCAAGGCGGCGGCAGGGGTTCGAATCCCCTTGGGGTCACCAGGCAGCCCCCGGAATTCCGGGGGTTTAGCTTTTCTTGAGGGTCGATGGCCCATAGCCGGGTGCAGGTCGTACGTCCTACGTCGTACGCAAAACGCAAGACGCAAGACGCCAGTCGTGCGTCCTACGTCGTACGCGATACGCAAGATGCCTTGTTGGGATCAATCATTCACTGGGGCTGTGCCCGCCCCGCAGGCTGGCTACAGCCCCACTTCCCAGGGGACACCCGCTCGATGGTCGCTGTCCCGCCCCGGCCGTGTTCTTGCGGCTCGCGAGGGAGGGGGTGGGCGGGGTGGCGCAGACGGGCATGCCGCCGGGTCAAGGTGCGGCCCGCACCCCCGCACACGCGGGCGCCGAGGCCCGGCGGCATGCCCGCGAGGGGGTGGCCGTAGGCC
>NZ_QXDL01000368.1:0-2200 GCF_003574345.1 Calidithermus terrae | reverse complement strand
GAGCCACGCGCTCGAGGGGCTGCGGCGGGCGGTGCCCTGCCCGGGCTTCACCGCCGGGGCCGCCGCGCTGCCCGGGGCGCTCGCTAAAGCCCTCCCCCGCCCCCGGTCGCTGCCCGGGTGGGTGCGCCACTGGGCGGAGCACCTCGAGGCGGGCGAGCGCTTCGCGCCGGAGGACTGGGCCGGGGCGCTGGGGGAGTGGCTGGCGGTGCTGGCCCCGGTGGTGGTCGGGCTCGAGGACGTCCACCGCGCCGCGCCCGAGGCCCGGGAGGGCGTGCTGGCCCTGGCCCGCCGGGTGAGCCGCACGCCGGGGGTGGCGCTGGTGGTCACCGGCGAGAGCCCGCTCCCCGCGCCGTTCCGCAACCATCGGGAGGGGCCGATGGGCTGGGACGAAAGCCGGGCCTTCCTCCAGGCCCTGGCGGGCGAAGCGCTCCCGCTGGAGGCGCTCGAGTGGCTCTACCTGCGCAGCGCGGGGAACCCGCTGCTCCTGCGGGAGTACCGGCGGCACCTGACGGCGGCGGGCTACCTCTGGCACAACGGCAGGTTCTGGCGCTGGCGCGAGCCCCCGGCGGGCCACTTCCCCACCACCTTGCTCGAGCTGGTGCGGCAGGCGGTGGCCCGGGCCCTGCGCACCCCGCTGCAGCAACGGGCCCTCGGAGCCCGCGCCTGCTTGGGGGAGAGCCCGGACGAGGCCGTGTGGGCCCAGGTGGCCGGGCTCTCGCCCCAGGCGCTGCGGCTCGCCCGGCAGGGCCTGGAGGCCGGCGGCCTGCTCGAGGGGGCGGGCTTCCCCCACCCCCTCTACCGGGAGGCCTGCCTCGAGCTCCTGGACCCCGCCGAGCGGGAGCAGTACCTCCGTGAGGCCCCGCGAGAGCCCGCCGTGGCCCCGCCCGCGCCCACCCGCCGGGACGGCGCCCGGCGCCGCCTGGAGGCCGTGCAGCGGCAGGCGGAGGCGCTCGAACGTGCCGGGGACTACCGCAGCCTGGAGCCCGTCCTGGAGGAATGGGTGCGGGCCGCGCCCGCCCTGGGCCAGGGGCAGGCCGTGGCCGAGGCCCGGATGCGCCTGGCCGCCCTGCACGTCGAGCTGGGCAAGTACGCCGAGGCTGAGGCCGGGCTCGAGGCCGCCCGCGACCTGCTGCGCCGGGGCGACCCCGGCCCTTCGCTGGCCCGCTGCCGCGCCCTGCTCGCCCGGCTGCACCGCGAGCGCGGCCTGCCCGAGGGCCGGCTCCCCGCCCTGCGGGCCGCTCGAGCCGCCCTCGCCCTGGCCCGCTCCCTGCCCGACCCCGCGACGCGGGTGCCGTGCCTGGGCGAGGCCGCCCTCTGCGAAGCCTGGGCCGGCCAGGGCCCCCGCGCCCTGGCCCTGGCCCGCGAAGCCCTGGCCGCCGCGCAGAACCCGGCCCAACGGGAGAGCGCCCTCAGCGCCCTGGCCCTCGTCCTGGTCCACGTGGGCCAGTTCGCGGCCGCCCGAAAGGCCCTGCACGGGGCCCTCGAGCTCGCCGCCACGCCCCTCGCCCGGCACCGGCTGGGCCTCGAGCTCGACCGGCTCACCGGCGGGCTCGAGCGGGCCCGCCCCCGCCTGCGCGAACTCCGGCAGCTCGGGCTGGAGGGCCTGGCCCGCCGTCTCGAGCGCTGCTTCCCGGAGCTGGCCGTGCCCGCCGCCGCCCCGGCGCTCCCCGCCTGCCCCGCCGGGTCGTGCTGCCTCGAGGTGCTGGGCCCGGTGCAGCTCTCGGGCAGGCCCATCGCCGGGGTCAAGCGGCAGGAGCTGTTGCTGTGCCTGCTCGAGGCCCGCCTGCTCGGGCGCTCCGGGGCCGGCCCGGAGGAATTGCAGGCCGCCCTCTACCCCCACACCGAAGCGGGCGTGGCCCGGGTGCTGCTCGAGGACCTCATTGACCGCACCCGCACCGCCTTAGGCCCGGTGGTGGTCGGCACCCCGCAGGGCTGGGCGCTGGGCGCCGTCACCTCCGACGCCGAGCGCTTCCTCCAGGGCGGCCCCACCGCCCTCTGGCGCGGCGCCTACCGCCAGGACCTCCCCGGCGGCCTGCCCCAAGCGCGCGAACGCCTTCACTCCAGCCTCTACCAGCGCGCCTGCGCCCTGCTGGAGCACGACCCCCTCGAGGCCGCCCGCCTCGGCCGCCTGCTGCTCGAGGCCGAACCCTACGACCCCCGCGCCCTCACCCTCCGCCTGCGCCTCCTCCAAGCCACCCAC
>NZ_QXDL01000367.1:0-2203 GCF_003574345.1 Calidithermus terrae | reverse complement strand
CCTGGGCCAGGGGCGGGGGCTGGTACTGCCAGCCCTTGAGCACGGCGATGAGCTGCCAGTAGCGGTGCATGCGGGAGCTCGGTGCTCGAGAGGGGCTGCAACACCGGGCCCGGCAGGGCCGGCTTGGCGGGCGGGGGCTCCAGGGCGACGCAGGCGGGGCCGGAGCACGGCGGGGAGGAGAAGACGTGCTCGAGCGCCCCGCTCACCGCCTGGCGGGTCTCGGCGTTGGCGCACAGCAGCACCAGCAGCAGCGGCAGCAGCCGCAGGTACAGCCGGGTTCGCCCGCCGAGGTGCACGCGCCGGATCATACCACCCCTCAAAAAACGGCCCGCAGCACGAGGATCCCCATCATCAGGTGCAGCAGGAACTTCCCGGCCATGCCCCCCAGCATGCCCACGAAGGTGCCCCAGGCCGCCCGCAAGGCCGCCTCGCCGCTCTTGCCGCTGAGGCTCTCCGCGGCCAGGGCCCCCACCCAAGGCATCACGAACACCCCCACCGGCGGCAGGACGAACAGGCCCACGACGCCGCCCAGGAAAGCCCCCCACACCCCGGCCCGCCCCGCCCCGTAGCGCCGGGCGCCGATGAGGCCCGCCAGGTTGTCCACCAGCATCGCGGCCGCCGCGACCAGCGCCAGCCAGACCCAGGTGAGGCGCGAGACCTCGGAGAAGCCCACCAGCAGCTCGTGCAGCAGGACACCGGCCAGGATGATGAGGGTCGCGGGCAGGACCGGCACGAAGGTGCCCACCAGCCCCACTACCCATACGAGCACGAACAGCCAGTCGGCCAAGACGTTCACGGGCCTCACACTAGCACCCGTAAATGAGAAGCGCCCCTCAGGGCCGCAGGCCTCGAGCCCCCTTGGAGCAGGGGTTAATTGCGGGCCCGGTCGCCAAAGCGAACCCGCCCGCCTCAATAAACTGGGGGTGAGCTATGGCTATAAGACTCCAGCGCTATTTCATCGGGGGGCTGCTGGCCTTGCTGCCCCTGGCCGTCACGGTCTACGTGCTGGTGTGGGTGTATAACTCCTCGGCCGACATCATCACCGCGCTGATGCGGGTGGTGGGGCTCACCCCTCCCCCCTGGCTGCTGCCCCTGCTGCCGGTCATCGGCATCCTTGCGGTGCTGGGCATGATCATCCTGGCCGGGGTTCTGGCGGGGAACTACGTGGGCCGGGTGCTCCTGGCGGGCATCGACCGCAGCTTCAAGTCGGTCCCGCTGGTGCGCGAGGTCTACAACGCGGTGCAGCAGATCGCCCACACCCTGCTGGGCCAGCCCGAGGTGCACTTCCAGCGGGCGGCCGTCATCGAGTACCCGCGCAAGGGGGTCTACACCCTCTGCTTCATCGCCACCGCCGAGGTGGGCAAGCGGCTCCCCCCGCTCCCCGAGGGCTACACGGTGGTGCTGGTGCCCACCTCGCCGGTCCCGGCCTCGGGCATGGCGATCATCGTCCCCACCGCCGAGGTGATCCCCCTCGAGGTCAGCATCGAGGAGGCGCTGAAGTACGTGGTGTCGGGCGGCTTCATCCTGCCCGACGGCAAGGCGCGCAGGCTGCTCGAGACCACCGAGTCCAAGTAACCCCCGGGCACGGTAGGCTTTGGGGCATGAAGGTGCTCTACGTCTACGCCAACCCCAAGCCCCGTTCCTTCAACTCGGCGCTGCTCGAGGCGGGCCTGCGGGCGCTCGAGGACGCCGGGTACGAGGTCGAGCTCTCCGACCTCTACGCCATGGGCTTCGACCCGGTGCTCTCGGCGGCGGAGATCACCGGGCAGATGCGCCCCGACGCCCGGTCCGAGATCGAGAAGCTGCGCCGGGCCGACCGGCTCATCCTGCAATTCCCCGACTGGTGGTACGGCCCCCCCGCCGTCCTCAAGGGCTGGATCGACCGCGTGATGGCCTACGGCTTCGCCTACGACGACACCCACGAGTTCGAGACCGGCTTCCTGCGGGGCAAGAAGGGCCTGGTGGTCATGACCGTGGGCTACGCCGCCGACTACTACGCCGCCGCCCCCCAGCGCGACCTCGCCCACCTCCTCGAGCCCCTCCACTACGGCACTTTCGCCTTCGTGGGCATGCAGCCCCTCCCCCCCTTCATCGCCTACGGCCCCCGCTACATGAGCGAGGAAGAGCGCAAAGCCTGCCTGGAGGCGTACGCGAGGCACTTGCTCGAGTGGTTGTAAGGGAGGGGGTTCAGGGAGGCCCGTAG
>NZ_QXDL01000366.1:0-2212 GCF_003574345.1 Calidithermus terrae | reverse complement strand
GGGGGAGGCGGGCGGCCCGAAGCCCCCCCGCCGCAGCCCCAGGCCCAACCCCAGCCTCAGCCCCAGCCCAAGCGCCCCAGCATCAAGGTCGCCGACTACCTGGCCGAGGTGGGGCTGCAGCTCAAGCCCAGCCTGCCCCCCGCCAACGAGGCCGAGGACCGGGCGCTCGAGCGCCTCGCCGGGTTCATGGGCGAGCGCTATTCGGCCTTCGAGGGGCTCTACGCCCGCCTCAAGAGCTCGGCCACCCGCGGCGGCGCCGACTTCCAGTACTCCCTCAGCGCCCTCAGCCAGCAGGACATCGGCACCAACACCCAGATCTGCTTGTGGCTGAAGGAGGCGGGGCTCTTGCGCAACTACTCCTACTCCAACAAGCAGCGGCGCATCTACGCCCGCCCCAGCAACGAGGGCAAGCACCTCAACTTCCTCACCGGGGGCTGGTTCGAGCGCTTCGTGCGCCAGCGGGTGCAGCTCAGCCTGCGGCGGCGCAACGTAGCCCATGACCTCGAGGCCAACCCCCACATCCTCTACCCCAACGGCGACCGCTTCGAGGTTGACCTGCTGGTGCGCACCGCCAACCGCTTCCTGCTCGTCGAGTGCAAGACCGGCGAGTTCGACGAGGCCCTCGACCGCCACCAGCGCATCGCCTCCGACCTGCGCATCCCGGCCAAGCAGGTGCTCTACGTGCTGCTGGGCATCCCCGAGCCGGTGCTCGACGAGCTGAGCGGCCAGTGGGGCTTCACCTTCGCCAACGAGAAGACCATCGACGAGCAATTGGAGGCCGTGCTGGTCTGAGGCCGGCCGCGCCGCAAAGGTGCCGGGGGCCACGTTGAAAGCTGCCGCGGCGCGGCATAGAATGCGGAGATTGCGATGAAGGAACGTGCAGTTTTGGTCCTCGAAGACGGTACCACCTACCACGGCTACGCCTTCGGCCACCGGGGCAAGAACGTGGGCGAGGTGGTGTTCAACACGGCCCAGACCGGCTACCAGGAGATCCTCACCGACCCCTCCTACAACGGCCAGATCGTGGTCATGACCTACCCCCACCAGGGCAACTACGGGGTCAACGTCTTCGACATGGAGTCCAACCGCCCCTGGGTGCGCGGCTTCGTGGCCCGCGAGTTCAGCACCTACGCCGCCGGGCCGCGCGCCCAGCAGAGCCTGGGCGAGTTCATGGCCGAGCACGGGGTGGTGGGGCTGGAGGGCATCGACACCCGTGCCTTAGTGCGCAAGATCCGCGAGGGCGGCGTGCTCAAGGGGGTCATCGCCCACGCCACCCACTTCGGCGACCCCAAGCACCGCTTTACCCAGGCCGACCTCGAGGCCCTGCGCGAGGAGGCCCGCACCTGGAAGGACATCGACGGGCGCGACATGACCCCCGAGGTCTCCACCCCGCTGCCCTACCAGTTCCCCACCTTCAAGGGCAAGCGCCGCATCGTGGTGATGGACTTCGGCATCAAGCACGCCCAGATGCGCTACATGGCCGAGCTGGGCTTCGAGCTCATCGTGGTGCCCGGCAAGACCAGCCCGGCGCAGATCATGGCGCTCGAGCCCGCCGGGCTCTTCGTCTCCAACGGCCCCGGCGACCCCTCCATGCCCCGCTACGCCCACGAGACGCTGTGGAAGCTGATGGGGCTGTTGCCCACCTTCGGCATCTGCCTGGGCCACCAGCTCCTGGGCCTGGCCGCCGGGGGGCGCACCTTCAAGCTCAAGTTCGGGCACCGGGGGGCCAACCACCCGGTGAAGAACCTGCTCACCGGCAAGGTCGAGATCACCAGCCAGAACCACGGCTACGCCGTAGACCCCGACTCCCTCAAGGAGTTCCGCCCCACCCACATCAACCTCAACGACGGCACCCTCGAGGGCATGGCCCACCTGCGCTACCCGGTCTTCAGCGTGCAGTACCACCCCGAGGCCTGCCCCGGCCCCCACGACTCGCTCTACCTCTTCCAGCGCTTCCTCGAGGAGGTCGACGCCTTCCACGGCGTGACTGGAATGCCGGTAGAAAAGCAGCGTATGGACAAACTCGGAATCTGACGAACCGAGTTCGGCAAAGACAATTTGCCGTTTTTCAGCCGAGCTATTAGAATGCCTGCAAGTTGATCTTGGAGGCATCGATGAAAGCGTTGCGTTATCTGGGAATCGTGGTCTGTCTCGTAGGTTGTGCGCCAGTCGCGGTGCCGGAGGGCGCCGCGACTGGCGCACAACCTACGAG
>NZ_QXDL01000365.1:0-2273 GCF_003574345.1 Calidithermus terrae | reverse complement strand
TGTCGGGGGTGGCAGGGGGGCGGGGGGCGAACCCCGCCCCCATACACCCCTGACGGCGGAGCGGCCCCCGCCAAACCACAGCACCGAGACCCGCTCCCTCCCTCATTTCCGCTCCTCGATCACCAGCCGGGAGTAGAAGAACGCCTTGTCCTGCCGGTGCAACCGCTCGGCCTCCTCGAGCCTCGGCTCCAGCAGGTGCGCCAGCGACTCCGGGCGGCTGCGCGGCACGATCATGTTCCAGTACACCAGCCGCCCGCCCGGCCTCAGGCGCGCCGCCAGCGTCCCCAACAGGGCTTCGGTGGCCTCCTCCGACATGTACTCGAAGACGTCGGAGAGGTTGGCCCTCTCGAAACCCTCGGGGTGCTGGGCGAGGTATTCCTCGAGGCTCATCCGCTGCCAGCTCAGCCGGTCGAGGTTGGCCCGGATGGTGGCGAAGTGCTCGGGCCGCAGGTACAGCGGCAAGACCGAGTCGTGGCGCTCGAGCAGGATCCAGCGCAGGTAGGGGTTGTGGGCGGGCTCGAGCTCGGTGAGGGCGTGGCGCGTGCGGGCCTTGACCTGCGCCGAGACGCTGCCCTCGGCGTGGTCGAAGAAGGCCGGGTCGCGCCCCAGGCGGCCCATCACGAAGCGCGAGAAGAAGAGCCTCATGAGCAGCCGGTAGCGCCCTGTGTTGAAGTGCCGCTCGAAGAAGGCCGCCCGCTCCGCCTCGGGCTTGGGCGTGAGCAGCTCGCGCACCCTGGCCCCTGAGAGCAGAAAGGGCAGCACGAAGCGGCGGAAGAGCGCGAAGTAGCGCTCGAACTTGCCCAGCCGCCCGATGCCCCGCTCCACCGGCTGCGCGTCCCAGAAGCGCCGGGCGTCGGGCGAGAGCAAGGGGCGGCAGCGCTGGTAGAGCCCTCGCCGCCGCGCGCTGGGCACCGAGCCGACGAGCTCGAGCAGCTCGGGGTGTTCGAGCGCCCGGAAGGCCGCCGCCCGCAGCTCGAGGCAGTGGATCTGCGGCGCGCTCAGGTCGAGGGCCACCACACTGGCGGGGTGCTGGGTGAGCATCGCCAGGGCGTTGTCGCCCGCCGAGGCGATGGAGAGGCAGCGGTCGCCGGGCCGGATCCGGAGGGCCTCGAGCAGCACGTCGGCGTCCTCCCAGACCTGGGCGTAGCGGATGCGCGAGAAGTCGGCCTTGGCCTGCACCTCGCTGCGGGGCCGCCCTAAGCGGCGGGTCACGGGCTCACCCCCGCCTTCAATAGCCGCACCGTGCCCGCGCTGCCGTCGAGCTCGACCTCGTCGCCGTCGCGCAGCCAGCGGGTGGCCCCGTCCAGGCCCACCACGCAGGGGATGCCCAGCTCCCGCGCCACGATGGCCGAGTGCGACAGCAGGCTGCCCCGCTCGACGATCAGGCCCCGCGCCAGCGGCAGGACCAGGATCCAGCCGGGGTCGGTGCGGGGCGCGACCAGGACGGCGGGCTCCTCGAGCCGCGCCGCGCGGGGGTCGAGGATCACCCGCACCCCGCCCCGCACGCGCCCCGGCGAGCAGGCCAGGCCCCGGCGCAACTCGGCGCCCTGCCCCTCGGCCTCCTGGCCCACCGGCTCGGCCTCGTACACGCTCCCCAGGCTGCGGAAGCGGCGGGGCGGCTCGCCCTCGGCCCGGTGGCGCTCGAACTCGGCCTTGCGCAGCGCGGCCAGGCCCCGCAGGTCGAGGCTGACGGCGGTGCCCTCGGCGTAGCCCAGGATCTCCTCGACCGTCAGGTAGAACACGTCGTCCTCGTGCTCGAGCCGCCCCATCGCCCGCAGGCGCTGCCCCATCGCCCGGAACAGGCGGCGGGCCTCGCCGAAGACCCGGGTGCGCTCGAAGCGCAGGTTCTCCCGGCCCCGCACCCGCGCCCGCGCCTCGCGCAGCACGTAGGCGAAAACCCGGCGCCGCCACCCCGAGAGCTGCCCCAGCGCCCGCGCCTCGGCGGCCCGGCGGCGGGCTTCGGCCTCGGAGGCGGGGGACTCGGGGGCGCGGGCCAACTGCGCGACCGTCCGGGCCAGCAGTTCGGGCTGGTCGGTGAGGGTGGGGCTCTCCAGCTTGAGCTCGTCGAGGCAGCGGTCGCCGAAGCGCTCGAGGTAGGCCCGGAACTCGCGTTCCAGCTCGGGGTGCTCGCGCAGCGCGGCGGCGGGGTCGGCCTCGAGGCGGCCGATGAGGTCCGGGTTCCCCCGCACCCGCGCGGCCATGGCCCGCAGGCGCTCGGCGGGCTCGGCGCTGACCATGCCCCCCTCCCCCGCCACCAGGTCGTTGTGCAACGC
>NZ_QXDL01000364.1:0-2282 GCF_003574345.1 Calidithermus terrae | reverse complement strand
GGGTGGGGCTGTAGTCGGCCTGTGGGGCGGGCACAACCCCAGTGGATGATTCATCCCAACAAGGCGTATTGCGTATTGCGTCTTGCGTACGACGTACGACGCACGACGTACAACCTGCCCCCAACGTCCCTACTTCCGCTCCTGCACCCGCTTGTGCATCTGTTCGATCAGCTCGCCCACAGCCAGCGTGCGCTGTTCCTTAGCGTGGCGCTCGCGCAGGTTTACGGTGCCGGACTCGGTTTCCTTGTCGCCTACGACCAGGATCAGGGGGATCTTCTGGAGCTCAGCGTCGCGGATCTTGGCGTTCATGCGCTCGCTGCGGTCGTCGATCTCGACGCGGAGCTTGTTCTGGCGCATCTGGGCGGCGATCTGCTGGGCGTAGCCTAAGTGCCGGTCGGCGATGGGGACGATGACGGCCTGGACGGGGGAGAGCCACAGGGGGAAGTTGCCGGCGGTGTGCTCCAAGTAGAAGGCGAAGAAGCGGTCGAAGGAGCCCATGATGGCGCGGTGGATGATGACGGGGGTTTCCCGCTCGCCCTTCTCGTTGGTGAACTCCAGGCCGAAGCGGGTGCCGCTGATGAAGTCGAGCTGGTTGGTGGCGATGGACTCCTCCTTGCCCAGCACCGTGCGCAGCTGCACGTCGAGCTTGGGGCCGTAGAAGGTGGCCTCGCCGATGCCCTCGACGTACTGCGCGCCGGTCTCCTCGAGCGCCGAGCGGATGGCGGCGATGGCCTCGTCCCAGTGGGGGCCGGGCTCGCCGAACTTCTCGGGGTTGTTCTCGAAGTCAGGGAGGGAGAGGCGGAACCAGTAGTCGCTGATGCCGAAGTCCTTGTAGACCTCGTCGAAGAGCTGGATCACGCGGATGAACTCGTCCTTGACCTGGCCCTTCGAGCAGTAGATGTGGGCGTCGTTCTGGGTGAAGCCGCGCACCCGCGCCAGCCCCGAGAGCGTGCCCGAGAGCTCGAAGCGGTAGACGGTGCCGAACTCGGCCAGGCGCAGCGGCAGGTCGCGGTAGCTCTTGAGCCGCGCCTTATAGATCATGTGGTGGTGCGGGCAGTTCATGGGCTTGAGGTAATACTCCTCGCCCTCGATCTCGATGGGGGCGTACATGTCGTCCTTGTAGTACGGCAGGTGCCCCGAGGTGTAGTAGAGCTTGGAGTTGGCGATGTGCGGCGTGATGACGTGGTCGTAGCCGTGCTCGAGCTCCTTCTCGTACATGTACTGCTCGAGCTGCCGCCGGATGAAGGCCCCCCTGGGCAGCCACAGCGGCAAGCCCTTGCCCACCTCCTCGCTGATGGTGAAGAGGTCGAGCTCGGCCCCGAGCTTGCGGTGGTCGCGCTTCTTGGCCTCTTCCTGTTGCCAGAGGTAGTGCTCGAGCTCCTCCTTGGTGCGGAAGGCGATGCCGTAGATGCGCTGGAGCATGGGGCGGCTCGAGTCGCCGCGCCAGTAGGCCCCGGCCAGCGAGGTGAGCTTGAAGTGCGGCGGGATGCGGCCCGTGCTGGGGACGTGGGGCCCGCGGCAGAGGTCGGTGAAGCCGTAGCGCTCGTCGCCCTGCTGGTAGAAGCTGATCTCCTCGCCCTCGGGGAGGTCGCGGATCAGCTCGCTCTTGTAGGGGTCCACGCCTTCGAAGCGCCTGAGCGCCTCCTCGCGCGGCAGCACGAAGCGCTGCAGCGGCAGGTCGTCGGCCACGATGCGGCGCATCCGCTCCTCGATGAGGGGCAGGTCTTCCTCGCGCAGCGGCGTGGGGGCGTCGATGTCGTAGTAGAAGCCGTTCTCGATCACCGGCCCGATGGCGAGCTTGACGTCCTCGGGCTTGAAGCCGCGCTCGGCGTAGAGCTCGCGCACCGCCTGGGCCATGACGTGGGCGAGGGTGTGGCGGAAGAGGGGCTGGTACTCGGGGTCCTTCTCGGTGAGGATCTTGATCTTCGCGCCGCTGGCCCCTTCGGGCAGGGGTTTGAGCAGGTCGTAGAGGTCGCCGTCCACGATGGCGCCGATGGCGGCCTTGGCGAGCCCCGGCCCGATGGCCTGGGCGGCGTCTTTGGCCGTGGCGCCCTGGGGGAGCTCGAGTTGTTTTCCGTCGGGCAGCACTACGTTCATTCTTCCTCCGCTCGCGCAGGCGCGGCGCCTGCTGCAAAAAAAGTCCGGCTCGCATTCTACGCGAGCCGGGAGGACCTCCGAAACCTTAGCGGTCTAGAAGTCCCCCCGGCGTCGGGTAGTGGTGGCGAGCCCGAACATCTTGCAGGCCAGTGTAGAGGGTGGGGGGGCTAGCGTCAAATTGGGGG
>NZ_QXDL01000363.1:0-2293 GCF_003574345.1 Calidithermus terrae | reverse complement strand
AGGCCGGGGGGCTGGTGGTGGGGGTTACCGCGCCGCCGCTGTTCCCCACGCGCAAGGGGCCCAACGACCACGTGGACCTGGAGATCCCCGCGCCCACGCTGCTCACGCGCATCGAGCGGCTGCTGGACGTGGCGGTGGGGTACTTGGTGCTGCCGGGCGGGGTGGGCACGCTCACCGAGCTGATGGCGGCGTGGAACGTGGCGATGATCGCGCAGATGCACGGGCTGCCCTACCGGCCCATCGGGGTGCACGCGGGCTGGATGGAGCTGCTGCGGCCCCAGCTCGAGATCGCCCCGGCCCACCTCGAGCTGCTGAGCGTGCTGGGAAGCCTGGAGGACGTGGAGACCTTCCTCAGCGGCCTGCCGCGCTGAGCCGGCGCCCCAGGCGGCGTTCGGCGGCCGTGATGGCGGCGTCCATGGCGGCGAGGGGGTTCTCGAGGGTGTTGCCGTGCCCCACCGCCAGCCTCGAGGGGCCGAGCGCGCGCAGGCTGCGGGCAGTTTGCAGGGAGCGCTCGGCGTCCCAGGTGAACCAGGCCGGCAGGGGGAAGAGGGGCCGCACCACGCCCGCCACCGCGACCCCGCCCTGGGTCTGGAAGGCGTCGCCCACGATCAGGGTGCGGTCGCGGGCGTCGAGGAAGGCGAGCTGGCCGGGGGAGTGGCCGGGGGCGGCGATCACCTCGAGCGAGCCCACCCGGTCGCCGGGCTCGAGCAGCCGCGAGGGCGCGAACCCCAGGGGCACGAACTTCCCGCCGACCGGCTGCTGCCCCTCCCCGGCCTCGGGCGAGCGCTCGCCCCGCATCAGCCGGGCCTCGCGGCGGCCCACCAGGACTTCGGCCTCGGGGAGCAGGGCGTGGAGGGCCTCGAGCGAGCCGGCGTGGTCGGCGTGGCCGTGGGTGAGGGCGATGCGCCGGACGGGGGCGCCCAGGGCCCGCGCCGCGGCCACGATGGCCCTGGCTTGGCCCCAGGCGGTGTCGATGAGGGTGAAGCCGTCTTCCTCCCGCACCAGGAAGGCGTTGATGGGGAAGGGGAAGGCCTGGGTGAGCTGGACCAGGTGCGGGCCGTAGGGGGTCGCTTTCATCGGGGGCTCCTCTCAAGGCTAACGCCGATAGCCTTTATGGCTAACACTGTATGCCTTGAGCCCCGGCCTGTCAAGACTTACACTGTTCGCGTATGCCCTACCCTGCCAAGACCAGCCCCGAGGCCATCCTGGGGGCCGCCCTGGAACTCCTCGAGCAAGGCGGTGAGGACGGCCTTTCGCTGCGCGCCCTGGCCGGGAGGCTGGGCGTCAAGGCCCCCAGCCTCTACCGCCACTACCCCGACAAGGCCGCGCTCGAGGTGGCGCTCGTCGAGCACGGCAACCGCAGGCTGGGCGAGGCCCTGGTGGCCGCCAGCCGGGAGGGAGAGCCAGAAGCGGCGCTCGAGGCCGCCGCGCGGGCCTACCTCGAGTTCGCCCGCACCCACCCCCGCCTCTACGACCTGATGATGGACGCCCGGCTCAGCGCGCTCGCCAGCCGCGAGTCGGGCAAGGCGGTCTGGAACACCGTGCTGCAGCGGGTGGGGGCCCTCACCCGCGACCCCGACGACACCGCCGCCGCCGTAGCCTTGTGGTCCTTCCTGCACGGCTACGCCGGCCTCGAGCGCTCGGGCATGTTCGGCGCGAGCGGGCCCAAGGGCGGGCTGGAGGCGGGCCTGCGGGCCCTGGCGGCGGGCTTCAAAGCCCGGGCTGGGTGAGGCGGGCGCTGGGCGCGAGGGCCGCGCCCCCGTGGGCGAGCCCGTAGGCCACGAAGCCCGCCAGCGCCGCGAAGCCCACGCCGGTGCGGGCCAGGCCGGTCTGGGGGTCGAAGGACTCGCAGGCGTAGCCGTGGTCGAGGGGGGCCTGCTCGAGGGCCAGCACCGCCTCCGCCGCGCTGCGCCGCAGCCCCGAGAGCATGCGGTTGACCAGGCTGAAGCCCGAGGGGAAGGGGAAGTGGGCCGAGCCCTCCCCCACGAAGCGGGCGCGGTAGTGGTGGGGGTTCTCCTCCGACATGACCCACAAGGCGGTGGCCTGCCACACGAAGTCCTCGCGGGTCACGAAGCCCAGGTGGGGCAGCAGCATCAGGCTCCCGGCGGGCTCGTCGCCCCACACGAAGCCCCCGCCCGGCTCGAAGGCGAACACGAAGCGCCCGCCCTGCACCGCCTGGCGGTACAGGCTCTCGCGGACCTGGCGGGCCTCCTCGCGCAGGGCGGCGGGGTCGGGGGTGAAGGGGGCGAGCCGGTTCAGCGCCACCGACCACAGCGCGTTGCCGTAGGTGAGG
>NZ_QXDL01000362.1:0-2296 GCF_003574345.1 Calidithermus terrae | reverse complement strand
GGATCGGGCATCGTCCGCGGCCGCGGGGGCGGGGGGAACGGCGGCGGGAACGAGCCGGGGGGCCTCGAGGCCTTCCCCGTCCCCACCGCGCGGCTGGGCCTGTGGATCTTCATGGCCGTGGCGACGGTGCTGTTCTCGGCCCTGGTCAGCGCCTACCTGGTGCGCATGAACCTGCCCGACTGGAAGAGCCTGAGCGAGCCCGGGCTGCTGGGGCTCAACACCGCCCTGCTGGCGCTGGCGAGCCTCTTCCTCCAGCAAGCCGCCTGGGCCAGCCGTCGCTACGACCTCGGCGCGACCCGGCGCAACCTCCAGCTCGGCGGCCTGCTGGGCTTCGCCTTCGTGGCGGGGCAGTTGCTGGCCTGGAGCCAGCTCCAGGCGATGGGCTACTTCCTGGTGAGCAACCCCTCGGCCAGCTTCTTCTACCTCATGACCGCGCTGCATGGGCTGCACCTGCTGGGCGGCCTGGTGGCCTGGGGGGTGGTGGGCTCGAGGGTCCCCCCCTCCCCCCTGTCGGTGCAACTGTGCACGACCTACTGGCACTTCCTGCTGCTGGTGTGGCTGGTGCTGTACGGCCTGCTGCTGCTGACCTGAGGAGAAAGGGCACGTGCTGATGGCTCATCGCGCATTGCCAAAGCCGGGTCTCAGCCATCAGCCATCAGCTATCCGCTATCAGCCATAAGCAATCGTTGAGGAGGCGGCGTGGAGAGACAACCCAAACGGACCCTGAAGAGCCCCAGCCAGCTCGTCAGCGACTGGGCCTCCGACCTCTCGGCCTTCAAGGTGGTCTGGGGCAAGGCGATGATGTGGATCTTCTTGCTCTCCGACACCTTCATCTTCGGCTCCTTCATCGCCAGCTACGCCTCGGCGCGGCTGGCGGCGAGCGCCACCAACTCCTGGCCCGACCCGGCCAAGGTGTTCGCGCTCGAGGTCGGCGGGCACGAGGTGCCGCTGCTGCTCATCGCCGTCATGACCGTGGTGCTCATCAGCAGCAGCGGCACCATGGCCATCGGCGTTTACCACGCCTACGGCCGCAACAAGCGCATGACCGCGCTGTTCTTGGTGATCACCGCGCTGCTGGGCCTGACCTTCGTGAGCATGCAGGCCTTCGAGTGGACCCACCTGATCCGCGACCTGGGCTTCAGGCCCTGGACCAACCCCATGGGCGCGCCCCAGTTCGGCTCCTCCTTCTTCATGCTCACCGGCTTCCACGGCCTGCACGTCACCATCGGGGTGATCTACCTGACCGTGGTGGCGGTGCGGGTGCTGAAGGGCGTGTACGACCGGGGGAGCTACGTGGGGGTGGAGATCTGCGGGCTGTACTGGCACTTCGTGGACCTGGTGTGGGTCTTCATCTTCGCCTTCTTCTACCTGTTCTGAGGGCATTCAGGGAGAGCGCATGGAACACACGGATCACGCCACCGGCAAGGGCGAGCAGCACCAACCCATCCGCATCTACATCTACGTGTGGGTGCTGCTTTTCGTGCTCAGCGCCCTTTCCTACCTGCTGGACTACTTCGAGGTGCACCCCGACTGGCTGCGGCGCTTTCTGATCACGGCCTTCGCCCTGGTGAAGTCTGCCCTGATCGTGGCCTACTTCATGCACATGCGCTTCGAGCGGATGGGGATGGTGCTGGCGATCCTGCTGCCGCCGCTGCTGCTGATGGCCCTGGTCGCCATCATCCTCCCCGAAGGCACCTACGTCTCCGGGGTGCGGGAGTTCTTCTTCGGGCGGTGAGGGCGGTGCAGCGCTTGCCCTGGGCTCGAGGCCGGCCTGCGCGGTACAAGGCGCTGGCCTCGGCCTTGCTGCTGATCGGCCTGGCTAGCGCCGTCTTCTGGCTGAGCCTGCGCCTGGGCATGCCGGGCGCCCAGCCCAGCCTCTACACGCCCGAGGGGTTGCCCCTCGACGCCCTCTACCTCTGCAGCAACGCCGCCTGGAGCAGCCTCGAGGACGCCCCCCGGCGGGCCATCCTCCAGGCCGTGGGCATCGGGCTGCTGATCCCGCTGCCTTTCCTGCTGGTGGGCGGCATCGCCTACCGGCTGTACCGCTCGAGCCACAACCACAGGAGGTCGGAATGGGAGTTTTAGACATCGCCCAGGGCCTTTTCCTGGTCGCCGCCGAGAACCTAGCCTCCCCCGACCCCGCCGCCGCCCGCGTCGTGGGGCTGGTGGTGGGGGTGATGAGCGCGCTCGGGGGCGCGGTGGTGGGTGCCTTCGCCAGCGTCCTGGCCCACCAGGCCACCCGCAACCGCCTGAGCGGCCTGGCAATGGGGGTCATCGCCGGGGCCGCCACGGGGGC
>NZ_QXDL01000361.1:0-2297 GCF_003574345.1 Calidithermus terrae | reverse complement strand
CCCGCCCTACCCGTTCGCGCCATTCCACCAGGCGCGGGCAGCGGCGGCACGTGATCAGCTCAGCGTGCAACTGGTCCAGGCTCATGCCTTCTCAGCCTGCGACCAAGCCGGTTTTTAGGCAAGCCTCAGCCCATCGCGGCGATGAACACGCTCGCGACGATGAATGCGGTCCCCAAACCCAAGGTCAGTCGGCGTCCCACAACGATCCAGCGGTTGTCGCTCCAGGTCTCCATCGCGCTTACCTCTGGGCCATAGCATGTCCAGGGCGCTTGAGGCCAATCAGAGCCGTAGCTGAGGCCCCGCTGAGTTAAGGGAGCCTAGTGCCCATGCTCATGAGGAAAACCGGGGTCGTCTTCCGGATCGGCCGGCGCGGCGGTGGGGGCGTGCTCGAGCCGCCGGACCTGGGGAATGGGCGAGGCGGTGCTTCGCCCCACGGAGGGGTGCGGCTCGGGCCGGCCCGCTAGGGCGACCGCGGGGCAGTTTACGGGCGCGTCATTCGCGACGAGGGCGAACTCGAGGCCCTGAGCCGCCGCGTCGAGCACAACCCCCTAGGCTGGGGCACGGTCAGAGGGGGATGTTGCCGTGCTTCTTGTAAGGCCGCTCCTCCCGCTTGGTGGCGAGCATCTCGAGGTGCAGCGCCAGCAGGCGGCGGGTGTCGGCGGGGTTGATCACGTCGTCGATGTAGCCGCGGCCGGCGGCGACGTAGGGGTTGTCGAAGGCCTTCTTGTACTCCGCGATCTTGGCGGCGCGGGTGGCGGCGGGGTCGGAGGAGGACTGGATCTGCTTGCGGTAGATGATGTTGGCCGCGCCCTCGGCGCCCATCACGGCGACCGCGCCCGTGGGCCAGGCCAGCACCACGTCGGCGCCCATGTCCTTGGAGTTCATCGCCAGGTAGGCCCCGCCGTAGGACTTGCGGGTGATGAGCGTGATCTTGGGGACCGTGGCCTCGGCGTAGGCGTAGAGCATCTTGGCGCCGTGGCGGATGATGCCCTGGTGCTCCTGGCCCACGCCCGGCAGGAAGCCGGTGACGTCCACGAGGGTGAGGATGGGCACGTTGAAGCAGTCGCAGGTGCGGATGAAGCGGGCGGCCTTGTCGGAGGCGTTGATGTCGAGGGCGCCGGCCATGAAGCGCGGGTTGTTGGCGACGATGCCCACGCTCTGCCCGCCCAGCCGCCCGAAGCCCGTGATCATGTTCTTGGCGTAGGCGGGCTGGATCTCGAGGAATTCCCCGCCGTCGAGCAGGGTCTTGATGACCTCGTGCATGTTGTAGGGCTTCTTGGGGTCGGGGTTGACGAGCTCGAGCAGCTCCGGCGTCGGCCGCTCGACGGGGTCGCCGTTGGGCATCACGGGGGGCCGCTCCTTGGCGTTTTGGGGCAGGTAGGAGAGCAGTTGCTTGATGAGGTCGAGCACGCCCTCGTCGCCCTCGGCCTCGAGGTGGGCCACGCCGCTCTTGGCGGTGTGGATCTCGGAGCCGCCGAGCTGTTCGAAGGTGACCTCCTCGCGGGTCACGCTCTTGATCACCTCGGGCCCGGTGATGAACATGTAGCTCGTGCCCTTGCCCATGAGGATGAAGTCGGTCATGGCCGGGCTGTAGACCGCCCCGCCCGCGCAGGGCCCTAAGATGGCCGAGATCTGCGGCACCACCCCGGAGTAGACGGCGTTGCGGTAGAACACCTCCCCGTAGCCCGACAGCGAGTCCACGCCCTCCTGGATGCGGGCCCCGGCCGAGTCGTTGAGCCCGATGATGGGGGCGCCCACCTTCGCCGCCATGTCCATGGCGCGGGCGATCTTCTGCCCGTGGGTCTTGCCCAGCGAGCCGCCCAGCACGGTGAAGTCCTGGCTGAAGACGAAGACGGTGCGGCCGCCCACCTTGCCGTAGCCGGTGATCACGCCGTCGGCGGGGGCGTCGATGCCCTGCATGAGGGGGGTCTCGAGGTGCTCGGCGAAGGGCATGAGCTCGACGAAGCTCCCCTCGTCGAGTAGGTAGTCGATGCGCTCACGGGCGGTCATCTTGCCGCCCTC
Organism: Calidithermus terrae; assembly: GCF_003574345.1. NCBI lineage: Bacteria > Thermotogati > Deinococcota > Deinococci > Thermales > Thermaceae > Calidithermus > Calidithermus terrae. The sequence continues at coordinate 275 of NZ_QXDL01000361.1, read as the reverse complement.
GTGCTGCTTCTTGATGCGTTCGGGGCCGCCGCCCAGCTCCACCGCCTTGCGGCGCTCTTCCATCTCGGCCAGGAGTTCCTCCATCAGAGCTCTGGTGGTGTCAGCCATAGTGAGGGCATCATACCCAAAGCCGCCTCGGCGCTTTGCCCCGCCCGGATGCAAGCGGGGCGCTTTTGGTGTTCAATGGGTCCGATGCCCCGCAAGCCCGCGCCCCGCTTGCATCCGGGCGGGGCAAAGCGCCGAGGCGGCTTTGGGTATGATGCCCTCACTATGGC
>NZ_QXDL01000360.1:0-2318 GCF_003574345.1 Calidithermus terrae | reverse complement strand
CTGCCCCAGGTTTTCGCAGGCGGGCGGGGGGTCGGTGCCTTCGGGCGCGGGGCTGCTGCAGGCCGCCAGGAGGAGCGGGAAGAGCCAACGCATGGCCTAGAGGCTATCAGGCCCTGCCGGAGGCACTCCTTAGCCCGGACCACCAAGTTTCTTGAACCCGGCTTAAGGTCACGCCGGGAACCAGATCCCCACCCGCGCGCCGCCTTCGGGCCGGTTCCGCGCCGTCACGCGGCCGCCGTGGACGCGGGCCACCGCCTCCACCAGGGCCAGCCCCAGCCCGGTGCCGCTGCCGTCGCCCTTGACGAAGGGCTCGAAGACCCGGGGCAGCAGGGCCTCGGGGAAGCCGGGGCCGCGGTCGTCGAGGTAGAGCCAGACCCCGCCGCCTTCGGCCTCGAGGCGGGCCTCCAGCGGCAGCCCCCCGTGCTTCTCGGCGTTGTGGCGCAGGTTGTCGAGGGCGAGCTCGAGCAGGGCCGGCTCGGCGGTGACGGTGGCCTCCCCCTCGACGCGCATCCCGTAGCGCTCGCGCAGGAAGGCCGCGAGGTCGAGGGGCTCGGCCTGGGCCTGGCCGCGGCCCTCGAGGCGGGCCAGGGTCAGCAGCCCGCCCAGCAGGGCCTCCATGCGCCGGGCCTCGCGCGTGGCCCCCTCCAGCGCGCGGGGCTCGCCGGGGCGGCGCTGCAGGACCTCGAGGTAGCCCTTGAGCGCGGCCAGGGGGTTGCGCAGCTCGTGCGAGGCCCCGTAGGCGAAGCGCTTGGCGGCCTGTTCCTGCTCCCTCAGGCGCTCGAAGGCCAGGGAGAGGGCTTCCATGAGGCGGTTGAGCGACTCCACCGCCGGGCGCAGCTCGGGCAGGGGCGGCGTGGGGAGGGGCTCGAGGAAGCCGGGGCCGCGCAGGGAGAGCTCCCGCGCCAGCGAGCGCACCGGGCGCAAGGAGCGGGAGAGCCCCGCCGCGCCCACCAGCCACGCCAGCAGCAGCAGCACCAGCCCCACGCTCAGGTAGAGCCGGAAGAAGCGGGCGGGCAGCTCGGCCACCTCCTCCAGCGGCACCGCCACCCCGAAGCCCCCCTGCTCGCTCGGCTGCGCCACCCAAAGCCGGCCCTCGACGAGCCGCCGGAAGGTGCGGCCCTCGCGCAGCGCCTCGTAAACCCCCTCGGGCAGGCGGTTGTCGGCTTGGTCGGTCCAAACGGGGGTGCCGCCTGGGGTCAGCAGGAAGCCCACCCCGCCGAAGTCGTTGGTGACCTGGCTCAGCGACTGCGGGCTGACGTTGAGCGTGGCGGCCAGGAAGCCCAGCCGCGCCAGCAGGGCCCGCTCGAGCGCCGAGCGGGCGGTGGCCTGGGCCTCGCGCACGGTGAGCACCCACAGCGGCACCAGCAGCACCGCCAGGGCCAGCAGCAGCCACACCAAAAGCCTCGTGCGCAGGCTCAGAGGGCTCATCGGCGCAGGATGTACCCGTGCCCCCGCAGGGTGTGCAGCAGGGGCGGCTCGCCCAACGCCCGCCGCAGGGCCGAGAGGTGCACCTCGAGCGTGTTGGGCTCGACCTCCTCCCCCCACACCCGCTGCATCAGGCTCTCCTTGGGCAGAAGCCGTTCGGGGTGCTCGAGGAAGGTCTTGAGCAGCAGGAAGGCCTTGGGGGAGAGCTCGAGCACGCGCTCCCCCCGCCGGGCCTCCATGCGGCCGGGGAAGAGCGCCACGTCGGCGTAGCACAGCATCTCCTGGTCGCGGGAGGCGCGGCGCAGGAGGGCCTCGAGCCGGGCGACGAGCTCGGAGAGCGCGTAAGGCTTCACGAGGTAGTCGTCGGCCCCGCCGCGCAGGCCCTTCACGCGGTACTCCACCTCGTCGAGCGCGGTGAGCATCAGCACCGGCACCGTGCTGTGCTGCCGGATCTCCTTGAGCACCCCGAAGCCGTCCCCGCCCGGCAGCAGCACGTCGAGCACCACCACCTCCGGCTCCTGGACGAGCTTCCGCAGCCCCTCGGCCCCGCTCCCCGCCTCGAGCACCTCATACCCCTCGAGCTCGAGCCCCATCCGCAACGCGTCCCGCACGCCGGGGTCATCCTCGATCAGGAGCACTCTGGGCATACTGCCGCCATTGTGGCACGCCTCACCTGAAGTAAGGCTGAAATTTGGCCCCTGACGTTTAAGGTCGAGCGTCGAGGGCCAAGGCGTCGTACGTCTTACGTCTTACGTCTTACGTCGTACGTCTTACGTCTTACGTCTTACGTCGTACGTCGTACGTCGTACGTCGTACGTTTGGCGTCTTGCGTCTTGCGTTTGGCGTCTTGCGTCTTGCGTCTTGCGTTTGGCGTACGACCCGCCCCCGGCACC
>NZ_QXDL01000036.1:0-24401 GCF_003574345.1 Calidithermus terrae | reverse complement strand
CCCCTCCCCGTCCCTCCCCGCCGGCGGGGAGGGACGGGGAGGGGTGCCTTTCGCCACGAGCCGCGGGCCACAAGCTGACGCCTGAGGGCTGAAAAAAAGCCTCTCCCCGGAGGGAGAGGCTTGGGGCTCTGGCCGCTTTAGCGGGCCGAGGGGACCTTGAGGCTGCCGTTGATGATCTGCTGGCGCAGGGTGGCTACGCGGTTGAGGACGGCCTGCGGGATGAGGGCCTTGTTGTAGTCGTCGAGGGCGAAGCCCACGCCGTTGTTGGAGAGGCCGAACTCCTGAACGCCGGGCTTGAAGCTGCCGTCCTTGACGCTCTTGATCACCGAGTAGGTGGCCTGGTCAACGCGCTTGAGCATCGAGGTGATCACGTGGTTGAGGGTGTTGGGGTTGCGGTCGGTGTCGCCGAGGTAGTTCTGGTTGGCGTCGACGCCCACCATGAACACCGGGCGGGTGTTGCCCGCGCAGGCCTGGTTGTAGGCGGCGTACTTGGTCACGCCCTTGAAGTTGTCGCCGACGAACTTCACGCCCGCGGGCAGCTCGCTGGCCTTGAGGCAGCGCTTCTGCAGGACGAAGTCCTTCACGCCCAGGCCGCTCGCGCCGGCGGCGGCGTAGATGATGTCGGCGCCCTGGCGGCTCTGGCTGGTGGCGAGCTCCTTGCCCTTGCCGGGGTCGTTCCAGGCGGCGGGGGTGGTGCCCACGTAGTTGATCAGCACCTTGCCCTTGATGCCGCGCGCGGCGAAGGCGCGCTCGGCACCGGCCTTGTAGCCCTGCTCGAACTTGTGGATCAGCGGGATGTCCATGCCGCCGACGAAGCCCACCACGCCGGTGTTGGAGAGGCTGCCGGCGATGTAGCCCACCAGGAAGCTGCCCTCGTGCTCGCGGAAGACCAGGCCCACGGCGTTGGGCAGCTTGCCCTCGCCGGGCACGTCGTCGATGACGGCGAACTTGACGTCGGTGAACTCCTTGGCGGCCTGGGTGATGGCGGGGTTGTTGGCGAAGCCCACGCCGATGACCAGGTCGAAGCCCTCCTCGGCGAACTTGCGGATGCCCGAGCCTACCTGGGAGGGGTCAGCCGGCTCGAAGTCGAAGACCTGGACGCCGAAGTCCTTGGCGGCCCGCTGGGCGCCCTCGAAGGTGGACTGGTTGAAGCTGCGGTCCTGCTTGCCGCCGGCGTCGAAGGCAAGGCCGACGCGCACTTGGTTCTGGGCCAGCGCCGCCAGGCCGGCTACGCTCGCCAGGCCCAGGGCCGCGATCCCGAGCACTACGGATTTCTTCATCGTGACTCCTCTCGAGGTAAACACTTACATTTGGCTATTGCCGAGCGGCATTATATGGCACTTTTCATGAGGCTTGCAAAGCACCCGGTGCGTGGGGCATGAAGCGGGTGAGCCGGGGGTCGCGTTTTGCTTAGAGCGTAATCGGGGTAGACTTTAGCCATGGAGAATGCCGACGCCCACAGGCGAATCCTCGAGCTGCGCGAGGAACTGCGCTACCACAACTACCGCTACCACGTCCTCGACGCGCCCGTGATCTCCGACGCCGAGTACGACCGCCTGCTCGCCGAGCTCAAGCGCCTGGAGGAGCAGTACCCCCAGTGGGTCACCCCCGACTCGCCCACCCAGGTGGTGGGGAACGGGGTGCTCGAGACCACCTTCGCCGCCATCACCCACCCCACCCCGCTTTATTCGCTCGACAACGCCTTCGGCCCGCAGGACATCGCCGACTTCGAGACCCGCGCGGCCCGCGCCCTGGGCCTGCCGGGGCCTTTCGACTACACCCTCGAGTACAAGATCGACGGGCTCTCCGTGAACCTCTTCTATCAGGACGGCCTGCTGGCGTGGGGCGCCACCCGCGGCAACGGCACGGTGGGCGAGGACGTGACGCCCAACCTGCTGGGCATCGCCGAGATCCCGCGCCGGGTGCCGCTCTCGGGGGTGTTCGAGGTGCGCGGCGAGATCTACTTGCCCATCCCCGCCTTCCTCGAGCTCAACGCCCGGCTCGAGGAGGAGGGCACCCCGCCCTTCAAGAACCCGCGCAACGCCGCCGCGGGCTCGCTGCGCCAGAAGGACCCCCGCGTCAGCGCGGGCCGGGGGCTCAAGGGCTACTTCTACGGCGTGGGGCAGGGGGTGAACGCGCTGGGGGTCCGCAGCCAGTCCGAGCTCCTCGACCGCCTGGCCGAGCTGGGCTTCGCCGTCGAGCCCCACCGCCGCCGGGTGACGGGCGCGGCCGAGGTCGAGGCCGCCTACCAGGAGATGCTGGCCCGCCGCCGCGAGCTGCCCTTCGAGGCCGACGGGGTCACGGTCAAGATCGACGAGTTCCGCCTGCAGCGCGAGCTGGGCTTCACCGCCAAGAGCCCGCGCTGGGGCATCGCCTACAAGTTCCCCGCCGAGGAGAAGACCACCCGGGTGCTGGGCGTGACCTTCCAGGTCGGGCGCACCGGCCGCGTGACCCCGGTGGCCGAGCTCGAGCCCGTCCACATCGAGGGCTCCACGGTCAGCCGCGTGACCCTGCACAACGAGGGCTACATCGCCGAGCTGGGCCTGTGCGTCGGGGACACGGTGCTCGTGCACAAGTCGGGCGGGGTGATCCCCGAGGTGCTGCGGGTGCTGCCCGAGCACCGCACCGGGGACGAGCACGCCGTGGTCTGGCCCACCCACTGCCCCGAGTGCCAGGCCGAGCTCGTGCTCTCGGGCAAGGTGCACCTGTGCCCCAACCCGCTGTGCCCGGCCAAGGCCTTCGAGTCCATCCGCCACTACGCCAGCCGCCGCGCCATGGACATCCAGGGCCTGGGGGAGAAGCTCATCGAGCAACTGCTGGCGACGGGCCTGGTCAAGAACGTGGCCGACCTCTACAAGCTGCGCCTGGAGGACATCGCCAAGCTCGAGCGCAAGGCCGAGAAGAGCGCCCAGAACCTGCTCGAGCAGATCGAGGCCAGCAAGAAGCGGGGCCTCGAGCGCCTCCTCTTCGGCCTCGGCCTGCCCCAGGTGGGCGAGGCCCTCGCCCGCACCCTCGCCCGCCGCTTCGGCCACCTCGACCGCGTCGTGGCCGCCTCGGTGGAGGAACTCGACGCCGTGGAGGACGTGGCCCTCACCACCGCCACCGCCGTCCACGAGGCCCTGCACCGCCCGGAGATGCTCGAGCTCATCGAGGCGTTGCGCCAGGCGGGCGTGGGGTTCGAGGCCAGGGAGAAGCCCAAGGGCAACGCCCTCGCGGGCCTCACCTTCGTCCTCACCGGCGAGCTTGCCCGCCCCCGCGAGGAGGTCAGCCGCGAGCTCGAGGCCCTCGGCGCCAAGGTTTCGGGCTCGGTGAGCAAGAAGACGAGCTACGTCGTGGCCGGGCCGGGCGCGGGGAGCAAGCTCCAGAAGGCCCAGGAGTTGGGCGTGCCCGTGCTGGACGAGGAGGGCTTGCAGGCGTTGCTGGAGGAGAAGGTAGGGGTGGTGGATAGCCGGTAGCCGTACTGGGGTCGTACGCCGAACGCCGAACGCCAAACGCAGGACGCGGAACGCCCCTCCCTCCGGCCGGAGGGAGGGGACGCGTGGGAAAGCTGACGGCTTACGGCCGCCTCACTTGCACTCGAGCGTCGTGCAGACGTGGTAGTTCACCGAGGCGCTGCGCTTGCCCTCGAGGTCGGCCTGGGTGAGGGAGAGCTTGAGGTAGACGGTGTCGCCCTCGCGGTAGTAGACCTTGCCCGTGGTGTCGGCGTCGAGTTCGGCCAGGGTGGCGACGCGGGTGGTCTTGTTGTTCTTCTCGCTGAAGTAGTAGTTGCGGTAGATCCACACGTCGCCGCTGGGGACCGGGAGTGCGACCCGCACGAAGGAGCCGGCGCTGCCCTGGGGGAAGGTGCCGTCGGGGAGGGCGCGGAGGTTGTAGCCCACGCGCAGCTTGGCGCTGCGGTTGGCGGTGCCGAAGGCGGCGGTGTAGGTGAAGGGGTGGGCGGTGCCAGGGCGGTTGGCGATGAGGCGGGCCTCGAAGTAGGTGAAGGCGTTGGGCATGCCCCACAGCCGGGTGCTGGGGCCGCCGTCGCGGGTGAGGGTGAGGGCGCTCGAGAGGTCGTTGCCCGCCAGCGGCTTGGGGCTGGGCTCGTCGTTGCTGATGGAGAGAGTGCCGTAGAGGTGGCCGCAGACGTGGGCGTTCCAGTCGGCCCGGGCGGTGCAGTCGGGGGTGAGCAGGAAGGGGTTATCGACCACCACCGACTTGCCCGCGCTGCCGGTCACGCTGCCGTCGGCGTCGTAGAACACGGCGGTGCGGTAGCCGTCGTGGGGGTCCCTGCCGCTGGCGGTGAAGCAGGGGTCGGGCGGCGGGTCGTAGGTGACGGCGGTGTTGCCCGGCTCGATCTTGACGTTCTTCACGTAGTTCTGCCCGGTGAGCCCGAAGCTCGTCCAGCGCAGGGTGCCGATGGCGGCGTTGCGCACGGTGAGGGTGGCGGTCTTGACCCCGTTGCAGTAGACGTCGCGCTGGGCCGTGCCCGAGAACTTGCGGAAGGTGGTGCCCTCCACGCCCACGTGGCCGTCGTAGTGCTCGAAGCCCACCAGCCCGGTGATCCAGGTGCCGGTGATGCGGGTGGTGCCGTTGGCGCTCTCGCCCACGATCAGGCCGCCCTCGAGGTAGCTCTTGTTGGAGGCGAAGGTCACGCCGATGGCGTTGTCGCCCAGCTTGGGGTTGCTCAGGCGGTGGTTGACCCCGCGCAGCCACACCCCGCGCCCGCCGCTCTTGTAGGCCACGAAGTCCTTGAAGTCGGCGACGACGGGCGGGTTCTTGGCGTCGTCGCCCTCGCTGCCCTTGGGGTCGGTGCGGGGGTTGTAGACGGTGGTCACCCCGTCGGTGAGGTCGGCGAGCTTGTGGTCCTTGCAGGCGTTGCGGTCGGCGTCGCCGGGGCAGAGCCTGGAGTCGTGCGAGCGGTCGACGTTGAGCCCGTCGTTCTGCACCGAGTGGGCCACGTTGGCGCTGAACTCGCCCAAGGCGGTGGTCCGGGGCCGGATGTCGTTCATCCAGGTGAGGTCCTGGTTGGCGCGCCCGAAGGGGATGGGGCGCTTGGGCAGCGCGTACCAGTAGCCGGTGCCCGCCTCGGCGACCGCGTTGCCCGTGAGGCGGTTGGCGGGGTGGGTGATCCAGAAGCCGGCCGGGTTGCTGTCGGAGGGGATGAGGCGCTGGTCGTCCTTGAGCGCGCGCACCAGTACCGCGAGGTTGCCCGAGAGGACGTTGTCGGTCTCGCTGCCTTCCTCCAGGAAGTAGCAGTGCCCGAAGGTGTCGAAGGCGACGTTGCCCTCCACGCGCAGCCTGTTGGTCCCGTGGATCACCAGGCAGCGGTTGAAGCTCTCGCGGATGCTGCTGGACCTCAAGTAGGAGCCGGCCCCCGCGTCGCCGATCTGGTGGAAGTGGAGGGGGTAGCGCCCGAACTTGCCCTTCTGGCCCATGTTGCGCAGCTCCACCCAGCTCAGCCTGGCGCTGCCGCCCATCACCATGAGGTGCCCGCCGACCTGGTAGGCCGCCGAGCTGCTGTCGCGGGCTTTCTCGTCGCTGCGCACCACCACGTTGCGGCTGAGCAGCCCCACCTCGGCGAACTCGGGGATGCCGTCGGCGCCGGCGCCGTAGTGGCCGTAGCTGAGGGGCGCTTCCAGGGTGATCCTGGGGCCGTTGACCGCCTTGATGATGGCCCGCTCGCTGCGCGGCTTGGCCGGGTCCACGCCCGCCTGCCAGCCGTAGTGGTCGGTCGAGGCGATGACGATCTCGGCCCCCACCGGCCAGTCCACGGCCTTCTCGAGCACGATCTCGGTCGCGCCCTTGGCCGCCGTGGCCCCCAGGCGGGTCCAGCTCGAGGCGTAGGGCCTGCCGTGGAGCTCGAGCGCCCCCGCGCCCATCACCCCCAACACCTTGGCGCCCATGTTCATCACGTTGTCGGCGGGGTTGTTGCTGGTGAGGACAATCTCGGCCTTGTGGGTGAAGGGGTTGTCCTCGGTGCCCACCTCGAGCCGCCCGTGCACCATGACCCAGTCGGCCTGCAGCGTGAGGTCCTTTCGGTCGAAGACCAAGGCACCGTCGATGGTCAGGCCGCGCAGGGGCGGCGGGCTCTCGTCGAGCAGGACGCTGGTGCCTTGCGGGATGGTGACTTCCTGGCCCGGCTGGGTGGGCCTGCCGCTCCACTGCGACCACTTGACGTCGATGGGGGTGTTGGTGGGGGGCTTGGTGCAGGCCGCCAACAGCACGATCAGTCCGAGATAGAGCCTTCTGTGCATACGCCTCCTCGATAGGTCAGGGGTGTGCCCTCAGCTTTTTCGAGGCTACCGGAGCGCTGGAGTTTTTTGGGGTTTTCGGGGTTAATCGCCGCTTAATCACCCGAAAGCGCCCTCCTGAACGGCATATCCGGCCGGGCGGCCGGGGCTGCCGTCCTCGGCCTTCGTAAACCGGCGTCGGCTAGACAAAACCCCCCTGCCTGTCTATACTTGGATGCCGGACGAGGAGTAGCGCAGCCTGGTAGCGCACCTGGTTCGGGTCCAGGGGGTCGGAGGTTCGAATCCTCTCTCCTCGACCAAGCCCGAGAAGCCGCCGAAAGGCGGCTTTTGCCTTGGGGTAGAATGCCCTCCAGAGGTTTGACTATGCGTCTTTACTCACTCCTGCTGATCGTTTTCGTCTCGCTGGCGCTGGCCCAGCCGGAGCCGTACAAGCTCAAGGTGCAGAGCTGGAGCTGCAAGCTCGAGGGCCGCACCGTGGTCGCCGACGGGGTGGTCGTCAACCTCACCCCCGCCGTCCTGCGCGACATCCGGGCCAACTTGCAGGTGTCGGTGGGCGCGCGGGTCGCCACCAACTCCGCGTTCATCAGCCTGCGGGCGCTGAACGGCGGCAAGACCAGCGCCTTCCGGGTGAGCGTGCCCAAGCCCGCCGCCGGGGGCTATAGCTGCAAGATCTGGTTCCGCAACCCCCAGGCGGTGCAGATCCCCACCCTGGTGCCCTCGCCGCGATGAGCCTGCGCATCCTCGGCGGCAGCGCGCGGGGCGTGGCCCTGAAGGTGCCGCAGTCGGCGCGGCCCAGCCCGGTGCGCCTGCGCAAGGCCCTCTTCGACTACCTGCGGCTGCGCTACCCCGCGCGCGGCGCCTTCCTCGACCTGTACGCGGGCTCGGGGGCCATCGGCCTCGAGGCCGCCAGCGAGGGCTTCGACGTGACGCTCGTGGAGATCGACCGGCAGGCCCAGCAGTTTTTGCGCGAGAACGCGGCCAAGGCCAAGCTCAAGGTGCAGATCGAGCCCGTGGCGGTGGAGCGCTACCTCGAGCGCGCCGCGCGCCGCGGGCAGCGCTTCGTGGTGGCCTTCATGGCCCCGCCCTACCCCCACGACCTGCTTCGAGACTTCGAGCGCCTGCTCAGTGCCGACGTCGTGGAGCCGGGCGGGCTGCGCATCCTGCAACACCCCACCGAGATGCAGTTGCCCATCGGCGAGCGCCGGGTCTACGGCACCAACTGCCTGACCATCGTGCGCCAGGAGCCCTGAAGGACTTTTGGGATAGACTTTCCCTTGCCTTTCTGGAGGACCTATGCACGTGGTTTACCCCGGTAGCTTCGACCCTTTGCACAACGGCCACCTCGACGTGATCCGCCGGGCCAGCCGCCTGTTCGACCGCGTCACGGTGGCGGTGCTGGAGAACCCCTCCAAGCGCGGCCAGCAGCTTTTCAGCGCCGAGGAGCGCGCTCACATCATCCGCGACGCGGTGGGCCAGGCCAACCTCGGCAACGTCGAGGTGCGCACCTTCCAGGGCCTTTTGGTCGAGTTCCTCAAGGCCATCGACTCCAAGGTGATCGTCAAGGGGCTGCGCGCCGTCTCGGACTACGAGTACGAGCTGCAGATGGCCCACCTCAACCGCCAGTTCCCCCCGCACGCCGAGACGCTGTTCATCATGGCCGCGACCCGCTGGTCGTTCATCTCCAGCACCATGGTCAAGGAGATCGCCCGCTACGGCGGCGACGTCAGCGAGATGGTGCCCCCCGCGACCCTCGAGGCCCTGCTGTACAAGCAGCAGCAGTAAGCGCGGCCCTCACCGCGGAGGGCCGGCGGGGCCCATATACTTTGGAAGCACACAGCCGTTGGGGGCTTCGGCCCCGGGATTCAGGAGCCCGGAAGGGCTCGGATAGGATAGCGATATGAACACCTTCAGGAGCAAGTACGGCAACGGGCTCGAGATCGGTCACCTCATCGGCGGGGAGGAGGTGTTCGAGGGGCCGGTGCACGAGCGGCGCAACCCCTCCGACCGCGAGGACCTCACCGCCCGCTTCCCCGAGGCCTCCAAGGAGACGGTGCGACGAGCCGCGCAGGTAGCCCGCAAGGCCTTCGAGGAGTGGTCGCGGACCCCCGCCCCCGTGCGCGGCGGCGTGCTGATGAACTTCGCGGCCGTGCTGACCCGCGAGAAGGAGACCCTCAGCCGCCTGCTGGTGCGCGAGATCGGCAAGACGATGCGCGAGGCCCGCGGTGACGTGCAGGAGGCCATCGACACCGCCGTGTTCTTCGCCTCCGAGGGGCGGCGGCTCTACGGCCAGACCGTGCCCAGCGAGATGGCCAACAAGGAGCTCTTCACCTTCCGCCGCCCGGTGGGCGTGGCCGGGATGATCACCGCCGGCAACTTCCCCATCGCCGTGCCCTCCTGGAAGATCATCCCCGCGGTGCTCACCGGCAACACCGTGGTCTGGAAGCCATCCGAAGACTCCCCGGCGCTCTCCTACGTCTTCATCAAGCTCTTCGAGGAGGCCGGGCTGCCCCCGGGCGTGGTCAACGTGGTCTTCGGCGGCGGCAAGGACTCTACGGGCCAGTGGCTCATCGAGCTGATGGACGAGGGCCTGCTCAACAAGTTCGCCTTCACCGGCAGCACCGCCGTAGGCCGCCAGATCGGGGAGGTGGCCGGGCGCAACCTCATCCGCCCGACCCTCGAGCTCGGCGGCAAGAACCCCCTGATCGTGCTCGCCGACGCCGACCTCGAGCTCGCCGTGGAGGGGGCGTGGTGGAGCGCCTTCGCCACCGGCGGCCAGCGCTGCACCAGCGCGGGCAACGTCATCGTCGAGGAGCCCATCTACGACGAGTTCAAGCGGCGCTTCCTCGAGAAGACCGAGTCCACGGTGGTGGGCAACCCCCTGCTCTCCGACGACCTCACCTACGGCCCCTTCATGAACGAGCGCCTCTTCCAGCGCTGGAGCGAGCACTACCAGTGGGGCCAGCAGGACGGGGCCAAGCTGCTCTTCGGCTCGGGGCGCATCGCCTCGAGCAACCCCTACCCCCGCTTCAAGGGCGACCCCGACGCCGGAATCTTCGGCACCCCCACGGTGTGGGAGGCCGCCCCCGGGATGCGCCAGTTCGACCAGGAGATCTTCGGGCCCACCATCAACCTCGTCAAGGCCAAGGACCTCGAGCAGGCCCTCGAGTACGCCAACGCCCACTCCTACGGGCTCTCCTCGGCCATCTACACCAACCAGCGCCACGCCGCCTACCGCTTCAAGGTGGGGATCAAGGCGGGCATGAGCAGCATCAACAACTCCACCGTCGGCGCGGAGGCCCACCTGCCCTTCGGCGGCATCCGCGGCAGCGGCAACGGCACCCGCGAGAGCGGCGTGTGGGTGATCGAGGAGTACACCTACTGGCACGCCGTCAACGAGGAGTACTCGGGCAAGCTGCAGCTCGCCCAGATGGACACCGCCTACGCCCAGGCCCGCGAAGCCACCGACTGGGCCGGGCTGCTCGGCACGAAGGAGGTCGTCGGATGAGGAAAGCTCTCGGGTTGTTGTTCGTCTTGGCCCTGGCCCTCAGCGCCTGCGCGCCCCAGATCGAGACCGGCAAGGGCGAGATGGTCTTCGAGGCCGTCAGCGCCGGCACCGACGCGCTGATCAGCCGCACCGACCCCACCTACCGCCCCGACGTCACCGCGCCCTTCGCCGCCGAGCTGGCCGTGTTCTACTCGGTGCGGGTCACGGCCCCGGCGGGTTACAGCCCCTTCACCATCGTGCAACAGCCCTCCAACCCGCGCGAGGTGCGCGCCACGTACGTCGCGCGGAAGGTGGACGCCCAGGGCAAGGTGCTGGGCACGGTCGAGATGTCGTGGCTGGTGCGCGAGCGCGGCCAGGGCATGGTGAGCGTGTTCCTCACCAGCCGCAGCGACGACCCCCAGGTGGACGTGCGGGCGCTGGAGGCCCAGGCGCTGAGCCACCTCACCTCGCGCTTCCGCCTGCTGGCGAGCGGGCGCTGACGAAGGGGAAGGCGCTAAGCCCTGAGCCAAAGACCGCTCGCCCGCCGCCCGCGGCTTACCGCTGACCGCCTGCCTCCTCGCCACCTCACACCCCGAGACCGTCATCCTATGTCCATCCAGCTATCCGACATCCAGGCCGCCCAGGAGCTCTTGCGGGGCATCATCGCCTCCACGCCGCTGCTGGCCGACGAGGCGCTCTCCCGGGAGATCGGCTCGAGGGCCTACGTCAAGGCCGAGTGCCTGCAGAAGAGCGGCTCGTTCAAGATCCGCGGGGCCTACAACAAGATCAGCCACCTCACGAAGGAGGAGAAGGCCCGCGGCGTCATCGCGCCCTCGGCGGGCAACCACGCGCAGGGCGTGGCGCTGGCGGCCAAACTCCACGGCATCCGCGCGGTGATCGTGATGCCGCAGTACGCCCCGCTCACCAAGGTCAGGGCCACCCAGGCCTTGGGGGCCGAGGTGGTGCTTTCCGGCCTTTCCTTCGACGACGCCGCCGCACACGCCCGCGAGCTGGCCCAGCAGCACGGCTACACCTGGGTCCACGCCTTCGACGACGAGCGGGTGATCGCCGGGCAGGGCACCATCGGCCTCGAGATCCTCGCCGCCCTCCCCGAGGTCAGCACCCTGGTGGTGCCCATCGGGGGCGGGGGCCTCATCTCCGGCATCGCCGTCGCCGCCAAGAGCCTCAAGCCTTCGGTGCGGGTGGTGGGGGTGCAGGCCACGGGCTGTGCGCCGGTGCGGCCTTCGCTCGAGGCCGGTCACCCCATCGCCGTCACCGCCGCCCAGACCATCGCCGACGGCATCGCGGTCAAGCGCCCCGGCGACCTGACCCTGCCCCTGATCCGCCAGCACGTGGACGACGTGGTCGAGGTCAGCGACGACGAGATCGCCCGCGGCATCTTCCACTGCGCCCAGTACGGCAAGCTGGTGGTCGAGGGCGCGGGCGCCGCGGGCATGGCCGCCCTGCTGGCCGGGAAAGTCCCGGTGCGCCCCGACGACGTGGTCTGCACCGTGCTGTGCGGCGGCAACATCGACGGCAACCTCCTGGCCCGCGTCATCGAGCAGGTGCTGGTGCGCCAGGGCCGCTACCTCCTGCTCAAGCTCTCCCTGATCGACCGCCCCGGCGCCCTGGCCCGCATCATCGAGAAGGTGGCCGAGGCCGGGGCCAACGTCGTGGACATCTTCCACCGCCGCGCCCTCTGGCTGGCCCCGCTGGGCAAGGTGGGCGTGGAGCTGGTGCTCGAGGTGCGCGACGACGAGCACGGCCGCGAGGTGGTGCAGCGCCTCGAGACCGCCGGCTACCACGTCGAGCGCGAGGGCCTGGGTCTTTGGCCGGAGTGAACCTGCAAGCCCGGTAAAACGAGCGTAGGGGCGCAGCGCGCTGCGCCCCTACGGCATTCCAGGACCACATGCACCCCAAGCGTGTACGGTTCATCCCCGCGTGTGTGGGGAAAACGGCGGTCGCGGCCGAGCAGCGGCCGCTGGTCGAGGTTCATCCCCGCGTGTGCGGGGAAAACGGCGGTCGCGGCCGAGCAGCGGCCGCTGGTCGAGGTTCATCCCCGCGTGTGCGGGGAAAACGGGTTGTTGGTGTGGGGGCACGCCCCGTGGGTCGGTTCATCCCCGCGTGTGCGGGGAAAACTGCTGGGCCACCACCGCCTCCACCCGCTCGAGCGGTTCATCCCCGCGTGTGTGGGGAAAACCGCTACGAGCGCACCGGCAGCGACTTCCTGGCCGGTTCATCCCCGCGTGTGTGGGGAAAACGTACTCGAGGTGAACGAACACGTCCGAAACGTCGGTTCATCCCCGCGTGTGTGGGGAAAACTCGCCCTCCTGAATCCACACGCTCTGGTTGGTCGGTTCATCCCCGCGTGTGTGGGGAAAACGCAGTTGGCTCCGGGCGTGGAACTCGACCATCTCGGTTCATCCCCGCGTGTGTGGGGAAAACACTTGATCCCACCGAGCCAAACTGCCCCTCGAGCCCCCGGAAGTGTCGGCTGAGTTTTCAAGGTTCGGTTCGGGCAGGACCCTGAGGCCATTATGCCATCAGGGGTGCGCTCGAGGCCCGGTGTTAGAATCGCCCTGATGGAAGCTTTCAACTGGTACGAGAAGCACGTGAACCCCGGGCTCGCGGGCCTGCTCCGCTTCACCGGGCTCGACAAGGTGGAATCCCACGCCGAAGGGGTTTACGTGTGGGACACCGAGGGCAAGCGGTACCTGGACTTCCTGGGGCTCTACGGCACGCTCTCGTTGGGGCACCGGCACCCCCGGGTGGTCGAGGCGGTCAAGGCCCAGCTCGACCGCATGCCCATGTCGGTGCGGGTGATGGTCTCCGAGCCCACGGCCCGCCTGGCCCACCGGCTGGCCGAGATCACCCCCGGCGACCTCTCGATGGTGTTCTTCGGCAACTCGGGCACCGAGGCCGTAGAGGCTGCGCTCAAGTTCGCCCGCATCCACACCAAGCGGCCCGGGTTCATCACTACCAAGAACGGCTACCACGGCAAGACCTACGGGGCGCTCTCCGTGACGCCCAAGGAGCACTACCAGCTCCCGGCGGCCCCGCTGGTGCCGGGCGTGACGGTGGTGCCCTTCGGCGACGCCAAGGCCGTCGAGGAGGCCATCGGGCCCGACACAGCGGCGGTGATCCTCGAGCCCATCCAGGGCGAGGGCGGCATCCGGATCCCGCCGGAGGGCTACCTGCGCGAGGTGCGGCGCATCACCCGCGAGAAGGGCGTGCTGCTCATCGTCGATGAGGTGCAGACCGGCCTGGGGCGCACCGGCAAGCTGTGGGGCGTGGACTGGGAGGGCGTCGAGCCCGACATCCTCACCAGCGCGAAGGCTCTGGGCGGGGGCGTGATGCCCATCAGCGCCACCGTCGTGCGCCCCGAGATCTTCGAGGTCTACAAGCACGAGCCCCTGATCCACTCCACCACCTTCGGCGGCAACCCGCTCGCCGCGGCGGCGGCCCTGGCGGCCATCGAGGTGACCCTGGAGCAAGACCTCCCGGCCCGTGCCCAGGAGATGGGCCAGTACCTCATGGGCTCTTTGAAGCAGCTCTGGGACGCCTACCCCGAGTTCATCGAGGAGGTGCGCGGGCGCGGCCTGATGGTGGGCCTGGAGTTCACCGACGCCGACATCGGCGCGCTGGTGGTGGCCGAGCTCGCCACCCGGGGCATCCTCACCGCCTTCGGGCTCAACAACCCCAAGGTGGTGCGCCTCGAGCCCCCCCTCATCGTGGAGAAGGAGCACATCGACCAGGCCGTCGAGGCGCTGGGGGAGAGCCTGGCGGCGACCAAGGTGGCGCTCGAGGGGGTGCTGTAATGGGGCACCTCGAGGATGCACATCCTCGAGGTGCCCCAGAAGCAGTGCTTTGCACTTAGTAGCTGCCGGTGATCGTGTAACCGATGCCCTGTGCTACGAATGCGCTCCAGCCGGTAGCGCTGCACTGTGCTGGCGCGGCTGAGCAACTGGAAGCTGTGGCTGGATATTTGTATTGCTCGCCGTAGTAGCGGCGGCCCGTGCCAAATGCGTAGATTTTCCTGAGACCGTGTGGCGATACAGTTTGTGAAACCGTCCAGGTGCGGCTGGTAGACGATTGCCAATTGATCGAGTATTTGATTTTTCCTTGGTCAAAGCCACCGCTGATTGAAGAAGTAGCCGTATGACTGACGGTGACGCTGATGGTTGCAGGTTGGTCCGTGTGGTTTCTGAGTGCTCCGACGTAGGCTTTGCAGCAATCCCCGTCAGATGAATAGCTCACCCTGGTGTCGATCTTGTAACCAAGAATGCAGCATACCTGCTGCGGTGCGGGGCTATCGCTAGAAACCTCAGATAGCGCAGGAGGCTCGTTGCGTGGATTGCTCCACACAGGATAGTAGATGACGGCTCCATCAGGTTCGATATCGACGATGAAAGAACCGGTTTTGCGTACGACCTCAATAGGGTTGGTGAACGGATCTGTATCCAGGTCTTTTGAAATTTGATCACCGACTTGGACGAACGTCACGGCCTTATATGGAATAGGGGCCGTCTGGTTTTCGGGTCCGCGAGTTAGCTTCAGAGTCCTCAGCACTTCACTCTTGAGAAAGTCGGAAACGATGATATTCCCAATTGATTCGATCTTAGTTTTGCTCCAATCTACTCGAATGGTTTCCTGCTCTCCCTTGCTCATAGCTTCCTTGCCACACCCAACAAATAAGCAAGCAGCTAGGACTAGAAAGGCGATGTGTTTCCCCACGACTGCCTCCTGTGTGATTATATTGAACTCACCGCCGCAATTGTCAAGATCTATTTTTGGTTATGGTAAAATTGTATAGGATGCAACTAATCGGATGTAACCCGACGGGTATGCTAGACTTACTGTGCTAGACCTACGGAGATGTAGCTACTAGTCGCTACGAAAGCCATGACCGACACAATTCTCGAATTTCTGCGTAAGCAGCCGGACAAGCAGTACGGGCTGCGAGAGATTATCCGTAGCCTGCGCCTCGAGCGGGCTGAAGCCAAGGAGTCGCTGGACCGGCTGGTGGCCGAGGGCAAGCTGGTCGAGACGCGCCGCCACACCTATATGCTGCCGGGCGCGGGTTCGGAGATCCGCAAGCCCGTGGGCGGGCGGCCGGGGCGGGGCTTCGTCGCCAAGCTCCAGGTGCACCCGCTGGGCTTCGGCTTCGCGGTGCCCGAGGAGCCGGGGCGCGAGGACCTCTACGTGCCTAAGGGCTCGCTCGCCGGGGCCTGGCACGGCGACCGGGTGGTGGTGGTGCCGCAGCCGCCGGGGCGCGACCGCAAGCCCTGGGGGGTGGTGGCGGAGGTGCTCGAGCGTGCCCGCGACCGCATGACCGGGCGGCTCGACTTCAAGCGCGGCTTCGCCTGGCTCATCTCCGACGACCCCAAGCTGCCGCGCATGATCAAGCTGATGCCGCTGGGCCTGGGCGAGCTCGAGGCCGGCGCCCGCATCGCCGTCAAGATCAACTACCCCGACCGTCCCGGCCACGAGCCTTACGGCGAGTTCCTGGAGTACCTGGGCCAAGCCGACGACCCCCAAAGCGAGACCGAGGCGGTCGTCGTCAAGCACAACCTCCTCAAGGAGTTCAGCCCCGACGCCCTGGCCGAGGCCGAGCGCATCCCCTTCGAGATCCCGCCGTCCGAGCTCGAGCGCCGCACCGACTTCCGCGGCCTCAACGTCTTCACCATCGACGGCGCCGACGCCAAGGACTTCGACGACGCCATCCACGTCGAGCGGCTGCCCAAGGGAATCTTCCGGGTGGGCGTGCACGTCGCCGACGTGTCCCACTACGTCAAGGAGCACAGCGCCCTCGACAAGGACGCCTACGCCCGTGCTACTAGCGTCTACCTGCCCGGCCGGGTGCTGCCCATGCTCCCCGAGCGCCTGTCCAACGGGGTGTGCTCGCTGGTGCCGCACGAGGACCGCCTGGTGTTGTCGGTGCTGATCGACATCGACAAGGACGGCCAGATCCGTGACTACGAGTTTAAAGAGGGCGTCATCCGCAGCGTGGCCCGCCTGACCTACAACCAGGTGCAAGACTACGCCGAGGGCAAGCCGCTGCCCGAGGAGTACGGCTTTTTGGCCGCCGACCTCACCCTGTTGCTCGCGCTCACCAAGGCCCTCAAGGAGGACCGCCTGCAGCGCGGCGCCCTCGACTTCCGCTTCAGCGAGGTCAAGGTAGACATCGGCGACGACGGCACCCCCCACCTCATCCCCATCCGCGAGCCCGACGCCCGCAGCCTCATCGAAGAGCTGATGCTGCTGGCAAACCGCACCGTCGCCCGCCACCTCTCCGAGCGGGGCATCCCCGCGCTCTTCCGCGTCCACGAGGACCCCTCCGAGAAGGCCTACGCCGAACTGGTGCAGAACCTGGCCCGCCTGGGCTACACCCTGCCCCACGGCGAGCCCAGCCCCAAGGCCCTGCAGCAGATCCTCTACAAGGCCGAGGGGCAACCCGAGGAGAAGGTGGTCTCGAGCCTGCTGCTGCGCTCGCTGCGGCTGGCCCGCTACGCCGCGGAGAACCTGGGCCACTTCGGCCTGGCCGCCGAGCACTACCTGCACTTCACCAGCCCCATCCGCCGCTACCCCGACCTGGTGGTGCACCGGGTCCTGCGCGCGGTGCTGAAGCGGCGCGCCACCGAGAAGAAGCGCGAGGAATGGGCCGCCCGCTTCCCCGGCATGGCCGAGCACACCTCCGAGCGCGAGCGCGCCGCCGAGGAGGCCGAGCGCGACCTGACCAAGTTCTACCAGTGCCTGTGGGCGCAGGAGCAGGTCGGGCGGACGTTTAAGGGCATCGTCTCCGGCGTCACCGACTTCGGGGTCTTCGTGGCCCTGGACAACGGCGTCGAGGGCATGATCCGCCTCGAGAACCTCCGCGACGACTACTACCACTACACCCCCGACCTCCTGGCCCTGGTGGGCCAGCGCAGCAAGCGGCGCATCCGCATCGGGGACGAGCTCGAGGTGTCCATCATGGCCGCCAACCCCGCCGCCCGGCAGATCGACATGGAGCCCGCGCCGGCCGAGGGCGAGCCCCGGGCCGCCCGCTCCCGCAGGCCGGCCAAGCGTCCCGAAGGCGCCGGGAGGCCCCCCAAGCCGGGTAAGGCCGCCGAGGCCGGCCCCGCGCAGGGGCCGGGCAAGGGGAAGGGGGCAAGGGGCGGGGGCAAGAAGGCCGCCCGCAGCGCGGTGGGCCCCCCCGCCAAGCGCGAGCGCCCCGACCGGGGGACGCGGGTCACGGTGAGCAAGATCTACTTCGGGGAGTGGAGCGGGGGGACGGAGGGCGAGCCCTCGCCGCCGCAGCCCCCGCGTTCCCCTGACCGCCCTTCCCAGAACCGCCGCCGCAAGCGCCGCCGCCTGTGAGCCGTTGGGCATGCAAGTCATCGGCCTGACCGGCAGCATCGGCAGCGGCAAGAGCACCGTGGCGCAGGTCCTGCGCGAGCTCGGCGTGACGGTGCTCGACGCCGACGCCTTCGCCCGCGAGGGGGCCGAGGTGCTGCGCGAGGCCATCTGCCGGCGCTTCCCCGAGGCCTGCGACGGGGGAGAGCTCGACCGTCGCCGCCTGGGCCGGATCGTCTTCGCCGACCCCGAGGCCAAGCGCGACCTCGAGGCCCTCCTGCACCCCTACGTGCGCGCGCGCATGGCCGAGGCCACCCGGCAGGCCCAGGAGCGGGGGGAGAGCCTCGTGGTGCAGGACATCCCGCTGCTCTTCGAGACGGGCCGGGAGCGCGAGTTCGCCGGGGTGCTGGCGGTGCTGGCCCCCACGGAGCTACGCCGGGAGCGGGTGCACGCCCGCAGCGGGCTGAGCGCGGCCGAGTTCGCGGCCCGCGACGCCAACCAGCTCCCCCAGGAGGAGAAGGCCCGGCGGGCCACCTGGGTCATCTGGAACGACCAGGACCTGCCCGCCCTGCGCGCGCGGGTGCGGGGCTGGCTCGAGGAGGTGCGCCGTGAAGCTTGTGCATGACTGGCTGGGCCCCGTCGAACTGCCCGACTCGGCCCGCCGCATCGTCTCGCTGGCCCCCAACGCCACCGAGACCCTTTTCGCCCTGGGGCTGGGGGAGCGGGTGGTGGGGCGCAGCGCCTTCTGCTACCGCCCGGCGGCCACGCTGGCGCTGCCGGTGGTCTCGAGCTACACCCGGGTGCGCTGGGAGCTGCTGCGCGGCCTCGAGCCCGACCTGGTGCTCGTCAGCACCGGCGTGCAGCGCGGGCTGCTGGAGGAGCTGCGCCAGGGCGGGGTGCCGGTCTTCCCGGTGCCGCTGCCCCAGAGCCCCTACGGCATCCTGGAGAACACCGTGCTGCTGGGCGAGCTGCTGGGGGTGGGGGAGGTGGCCTCGAGGCTGTGCGCCCGGCTGGCCGAGCAGTACGCCCAGCTTGCGGGCATCCTGCCGCCGCTGCGGGTCTACCTCGAGTTCGACCTGGGCGGCCCCGTGACCGTCGGCCGGGGCAGCTACGTGGGCGAGGCGCTGCGGCACCTGGGCCTCGTCAACGTCTTCGCCGGCCACCCCCAGAGCTACTTCACCCCCGACCTCGAGGCCGTTCCCGCCCTGCGCCCCGACCTGGTGATCTACGAGCCCAAGCCCCACCGCTCACGGGCTGAGGAGCGGGCCGCCGCCCTGCTGGGCACGCGCGGCTGGGGCTACCCCCTGGTCGTCACCGGCGGGGACGAGCTGGCCCACTACGGCCCGCTGTTCTTCGACTACCTCGCGCAGCTCGAGCGCCGGCTCGAGCGCCTGGACCTTTGAGCGATCCTTGAGGGTGCGGCCGGCCGGGGCCGCGCGGGGCTAATGGCCTGGGCCCTTTCTGCGCCGGGTTGTATCATTGGTTCATGCGCTCAGCGCGAGGGACGTTATGTCCGAGGGAGTAGATCCCGCTTCATCGAGTGGCGACCGCGAGTTTTACTCACTGAGCCTTCGGGTTTCGGAGACCCTCCTGAAGCAGACCTCCAGCGCACACGTGCTGGAGAACGGCCTGCAGGAGATCGCCGGTTTGCTGCAGGCCGACATGGCCTTGCTGCACCTGAGGACCACGGAAGGCTTCGGCCTGGCCGCCGCTTACGGCCTGGAGAGCGTGCCCGCCGTGCACCGGCTCCAGCAGCCCGAGCCCGGGGAGCTGAGCGCCCTCTCCCTGGGGCGCTGGCTGGAGTGGAAGCTCCCGGGGGACTACCGCGGCCCGGCTGAGAACAATTACCACCTGCTGGGGGCCGAGCACGCCATCTCGGTGGGCCTGCGGGCGGGCCCGGAGCTGGTGGGCTACGCGGCCTTCCTGTTCAGGGCCTGGGCCGACCGCGACGCGATGATGTCGGCCTTGAGCACCCTGGGGGCCATCTGGGGCCTGCAGTACGAACGGCTCAGGGAGTCCGAGCGGCGCGGCAGGGCCGAGGAGCAACTCCTCCTCTACGCCACGGCGCTCGACAACCTCAACGAGCTCGTCATCGTCGCCGAGGCCGACCCCAAGAACCCCTCGGACTCCCGCATCACCTACGTCAACCAGCGCATCAAGGAGAAGACCGGCTACGACCCTGAAGACCTGCTGGGCCAGACGCCGCGCATCCTGCAGGGCCCCGGGACCGACCGCGCCGAGGTCAACCGGATGAAGGTCAAGCTGCGGCGCTTCGAGCCGGTCTCGGGGGAGCTGCTCAACTACCGCAAGGACGGCACGCCCTACTGGGTGTTCATCAGCATCCACCCTTTCTCCAGCACCGGGGGCCGCCCCACGCACTTCGTGTCGGTCCAGACCGACATCACCGAGCGCCGGCAGGCCGAGGAGGCGCTGCGCGAGCGGGAGGCGCGGCTGAGCACCATCGTCCAGAGCGAGCCGGAGTGCGTCAAGATCGTCGCCGCCGACGGCACGCTGCTGGAGATGAACCCCGCCGGCCTGCGCATGATCGAGGCCGACGACAGCGCCCAGGTCATCGGGAAGCCGGTCAGCCGGCTCATCCACCTCGACGACCGGCCCGCCTTCGCCGAGCTCCACGAGCGGGCCTGCCGCGGGGAGGCGGGCCAGCTCCAGTTCCGCGTCGTGGGGCTCAAGGGCACCGTGCGCTGGCTCGAGACGCACTCGGCCCCGCTGCGCGACGCCAGGGGCGTCATCACCTCGGTTCTGAGCGTGACCCGCGACATCACCGAGCAGCGGGCGGCCGCCGCGCTGGCCGACGAGTACCGGCAGAAGCTCGAGACCGAGATCGGGCGCCTGCAGGCCCTGCGCCACATCGACCGCAGCATCACCGGCAGCGCCGACATCCGCATCATGGCCGCGACGCTGCTCGAGCAGATGAGCCGCCAGTTAGGGGTGCAGCGCGGCGGGCTCTTCCGGGTGCTGCCCGGGACGCTGCTGCTGGAGTCGGTCGCGTACGTCGGCCTGTCCTTCGACATGGGGGAGGGCGAGCGCGTCGCGGAGGTGGCCGTGCAGGCCATGCGGCGGCGGGAGGTGCTCGAGGTGCCCCTGCCCCAACCGCTCAACAACGGCTCAGGGCACACCAACGGCCCGGCCGTCCTGGTGCTCGTGCCCCTGATCGCCAAGGGCTTAGTCAAGGGGGTGCTGGTGGCGCAGTACCCCTATCCCGGGGAGGTCGAAGACGGCTGGAAGGAATTCCTGCACGCCCTCGGCGGCCAAGCCGCCATCGCGCTCGAGTCGAGCGAGCTGTTCGAGGAGTTGCAGCGCTCCAACACCGAGGTGTTCTACGCCTACGACCAGACCATCGAGGGCTGGGCCCGCGCCCTGGACCTGCGCGACCGCGAGACCGAGGGCCACTCCCGCCGCGTCACCGACCTCACCGTGCGGCTCGCCCTGGCGATGGGCTACCGCAGCGGCGACCTCGTGCACATCCGCCGCGGGGCGCTGCTGCACGACATCGGCAAGATGGGCGTCCCCGACCACATCCTGCAGAAGCCCGGACCCCTCACCCCCGAGGAGTGGGAGGTCATGAAGAACCACACCACGTTGGGCTACGAGTTGCTGCGGCCCATCGAGTTCCTGCGCCCTGCCCTCGACATCCCCTATTGCCACCACGAGAAGTGGGACGGCTCGGGCTACCCGCGCGGCCTGGGGGGGGAGGAGATCCCCATAGCCGCACGGATGTTCGCCGTAGTCGATGTCTTCGACGCGCTCAGCTCCGACCGCCCCTACCGCAAGGCCTGGCCGCGCGAGCAGGTGCTCGAGCACATCCGGCACAGCGCCGGCACCCACTTCGACCCTGCGGTGGTCGAGGCGTTCACCCAGATGCTGGGCATGCCCAACTGAACCCTTAAACCCGCAGCTGCGGGGCGATCCTGCGGCCCGGCCCGCCGTGGGGTTGCCCTGCGGCAGGGTTCACAATGCCCAGGATTGGTTGTAACCTGTCCATGCAAAGCCGCCGAGGGAGTAGGATGGTCGGAAGTCAGAGGCGTCGTGGAGTCTGAGGAGGGCGTTGCGCGAATGGTTACGATCCTGACGGGACCGCTGCACAGGTGCATGGCTGAGGTCATCCAGGAGATCGGCATTGGCACGGTGCGTCAGGGCGAAGACCGGACCGCCATCTGCATGGGCACGTCCGCCCACGCCGCCGACCCCGTCCTCCAGGCCAACGACTTCTCCCGCGCCGTCTACGCCGCCTTGGGCAACGACCTCCTGGGCCAGGGGGCCGACCCGGGCTACATCGTCAACACCCTCGAGCAGCACGCCGACTTGTTGCCCAACCTCTGCCTGGTGCTGCTCCAGGCCCAGCACATGCCCGACCTGGTGCGGCGCCTGGCGGTCGCCAAGCGCTTGCGGGTCTACCTGCAGTTCGACCACCGCGACCAAGCCCCGCTGGACCTTCCCCGGGTGCGCTACATCTCTTTCCAGGAGACGCCCTCCTTCAACCTCGAGGCCGCCGAGGACGACACCCTGGCCGGTGCCGTGCGGCGGCAACTCAACAACGGCCGCGCCGACCGCGCGCTCGAGCTGCTGGTCAAGCGCGGCCCGGAGATGCTGCCGCTGTACCTCGACCAGATCGGCTGGGAACTGCTGGCCCAGGGGCTGTCCAAGTACCTCTACACCCACCTCAGCGCCTTGGGCGGCAGCTTGGCCGAAGACCCGGTGGTGCTGCGCTGGCGGCTGGCCTCGGGCATCGAGCTGGGCCGCCACACCGAGGTCATCCCGCAGGCCGAGCAGGTGCTGGCCCGGAGGGACGACCCCGAATTGCGGGCGTACTTGGGCTACGCTTTGCACCTTCCCGCTAGCCCCGGCAGCATGGAGCACCTCGAGCGGGCCGTGAAAACCCGGCGCACCGCGGTGACCTTAGCGCTGTATGGCTACGTCCTGCAGGCGGGCCGCTACGAAGAGAGCTTGAGCGTGTTGCAGGCGGCGCTCGCCATGGCTGAAGCCGAACACGTCCCTTACCTGCAGGCCCAGATATCGCTCTCCCTGGCACAGGCCCACTACCTGGCCTGTGAACCCCAGCAGGTGGTCACCTGGTGTGAGTGGGCGACAGACGTGATGGACCGCTACCATCTGTCGAACGTATGGTTGCGGCTGTCGGTGCTCAACGAGCAGGCTACTGCCCGCATGCTGCTGGGCGACACGGTCGGGCTGGAGGAACAGCTTCGCAACGAGGCATGCAGCCTATCCGAGGCCGGCCCCCGCACCCGCAACCTCCTCACCTGGACCCTGGCCGAGCTGCTGTATCTCCAGGGGCGCTACGAGGAGGCCATGGAATGGATGGAGCGGGTCTGGGGCCAGATACGTCAGCGCGTTAGCTACGGCATGTTCGCCCTGGGGTACGTGCGCTGCCTCATCGAACTTGGTCAGTGGGAGAAGGCGCGGGCCGCCGCTGACAAGGCCGTGACGCTTAATGAGCCTAGCCCCCTGGTCTACCAGTGCCAAGCCCGGCTGGCCGCGGCTTATGTAAAGGTGCTGGACAACCCGGCGGGGGCCGCGCTCGAGCTCAGGGACATCGGCGACGCCCTCGAGCGCATCGGCCAGCGGCCCTACAGCTTGCCCGCGCGCTGCCTCGAGGCCTACGCCCTGCTGAGGGCAGGGCGCAAGGCGGAGGCCGAGCAGGTGCTCAACCGCATCCAGCCCATCATGCTGCGCTTCAACCCCAAGGCCTGGGAGCTGGTCGTGGGGCCTGAGCACCGCTTCGGGTCGGTCTACCGCCTCCTCCTGGACAAGCCCAAGCCGCTGCACCTGCACTTCCTGGGCCAGATGAAGGCCTGGCTCAACGGGGCCCCTCTGACGCTGCACCTGCGCCAGGCCGAGCTGCTCACGGCGCTGGTGCTCAACCCCCAGGGGCTGAGCTCGCGGGAACTGGCGGAGGCCGTTTACGGCGAAGAGGAGAACAACCGCCGCCTGAAGAGCTACATCCCGCACCTCAAGGCGGTGATCCCGCTGGACAGCGAGCCCTACCGCCTGACCCTCGAGGCCGAGGCCGACTTCGAGCAGGTGCGCCGCCTGCTGGTGCGGGGGGACCTGCGCCAGGCCCTCAGCCTCTACCAGGGGCCGCTGCTGCCAGGTTCCGACGCCCCGCTCGTGGTGGAGGAACGGGCGGTGCTCGAGCGGGCCATCCGCGAGGCGGCCCTGAGCTCGCGCGACTTCGAGGCCTTGCTCCACCTCGCCTACGTGACCCGCGACGACCTCGAGCTGTGGGACCTCGCCGTCGAGCACCTTCCCAGAATCGACCCGCGGCGGGCCTTAGCCGTCGCCCGCCGCGAGTTAGTCCTCCGGGATTACGGCCTAGCCCCCACCGGTGCCGCCACCACCGTTGCCCGAAATGTCAGCTAGAGCCACGGCCATCATGCTGATCGCAGCCAACGCCACGAAGACCCGCGCGAAGAGCTTTTTCATCCTCTTTTACCTCCTAACTTGACCTTAGCGGGGGGGTGTTCGCCTGCTGTTCAAATGGAAATGAGTGGGAATTGGCGTCCTGGAGCGGGCTTTTCGGATTTAGACCAGGAAGCGGAGAAGGGTATGGTCGGCGCGGACGGGGGCGAGGTTCGGCCGGGACGAACAGGGATGCTGGTCGGGTTCTGATATGTTGGGGGCAGCAGCACATGAGCGTACGCGTCTGTCTCCTGGGTGTGCCCCGCCTCGAGCGAGGGGAAACGGTCGTCGGGTTGCCCCGGGAGCGCCCGCTGTGGCTGCTGGGCTACCTGGCCGCCCAGGAGGACTGGGTGAGCCGCGAGGAGCTCGTGGGGCTGTTCTGGCCGGATCTCGAGCCCGCCTCGGCCCGCAACAACCTGCGCCAGTTGCTGCACCGGGTGCGCCAGACGGAGGGGGTGGAGGGCCTCGAGGCCGACGCGGGCGGGGTGCGCTGGCTGGCCGAGCTCGACGTGCGGCTCTTCCGGCAGGCCCTGGCCCGCGGGCAGTGGGCCCGGGCGGTGGAGCTCTACGGCGGGCCCTTCCTCGAGGGGGTGCGGGTCTACGGCCTGCCCGGGCTCGAGGACTGGCTCGAGGCCGAGCGCGCCGACCTCGAGACCGCCTGGGGCGACGCGCTGCTGAGCCAGGCGGCCGAGTCCCAGCCCTCGCAGGAACTGCTGGGGCGGCTCGAGCGCCTGCTGGAGCGTGACCCCTTCAACGAGCGGGCCGTGCAGGCCTTCCTCCAGCACGCGGTGGCGCTGGGAGAGGCCGGGCGGGCCCGCGAGCTGTACGCCGCTTTTGCCCGGCGGCTGGCAGGGGAGATGGGCCTCGAGCCCGACCCCGCCACCCGGCGCTTAGCCGAGGAACTCGGCCGC